>JACCUF010000460.1 GCA_013811975.1 Geodermatophilaceae bacterium
GTCCTAGTCGGCCGGCTCCGGCCGACGGCCGGGGACGTCCCAGTGGCCCTGGTGGCCCTCGTGGCACGGGTGGTCCCGGCGGCGGCCCCGGCGGAGGTCCCGGCGGTAACTACCGGCCGGGCGGAGGTGGCGCTCCTGGCGCGCCCAGCGGTCCAGCCGGCGGCGGAGGTTTTCGTGGTGGCCCGGGTGGGCGCGGAGGCCGCGGCGGACGTGGCAGCGGTACGGCGGGTGCCTTCGGTCGTCCCGGTGGGCGCGGTCCGGTTCGAGGTCGCAAGTCCAAGAAGCAGCGCCGTCAAGAGTTCGACAACATGCAGGCCCCGGCGATGGGTGGAGTGTCTCTGCCTCGCGGTAACGGTGCCGTGGTTCGGCTTCCGCGCGGAGCCTCGCTCACTGACTTCGCGGAGAAGATCGGTGCAGACCCGGCAGCTCTGGTGGCCGCTCTGTTCCACCTCGGCGAGATGGTCACCACAACGGCGTCGGTCAATGACGAAACACTTGCCCTGCTCGGCGGCGAGATCGGCTATGAGGTCCAGGTGGTCAGCCCCGAAGACGAGGACCGAGAGTTGTTGGACTCCTTCGACCTGACCTTCGGTGACGAGGAAATGGCCGAAGAGGACCTCATCGCTCGCCCGCCAGTCGTCACGGTGATGGGTCACGTCGACCACGGAAAGACCAAGCTCTTGGATGCGATCCGGCGTGCCGACGTGGTCGCCGACGAGGCAGGCGGCATTACCCAGCACATTGGTGCCTACCAGATCCCGGCCGAGCTCGAGGGTGCCGAACGGCTGATCACCTTCATCGACACACCCGGTCACGAGTCGTTCACCGCGATGCGGGCCCGGGGCGCGAAGGTCACCGACATCGTGGTCCTGGTTGTCGCTGCCGACGACGGCGTCATGCCACAAACCGTGGAGGCACTCAACCACGCTCAAGCCGCCGACGTACCGATCGTGGTCGCGGTCAACAAGGTGGACAAGGAAGGCGCCAACCCCGGCAAGATCCGTCAGCAGCTGACCGAGTACGGCTTGGTCGCCGAGGAGTACGGCGGCGACACCCTGTTCGTCGACGTCTCGGCGACCAAGCGTCTGGGTCTGACCGAACTGCTCGAGGCGATCCTGCTGACCGCCGATGCGTCACTGGACCTGCAGGCCAACCGCGAACAGGACGCTCAGGGGGTTGCCATAGAGGCACATCTCGACCGCGGCCGTGGTCCGGTGGCAACCGTGCTGGTCCAGCGCGGAACGCTGCGGATCGGTGACTCCATCGTTGCCGGTGACGCCTATGGGCGGGTGCGGTCGATGCTGGACGAACATGGCGAGAAGCTGACCGAGGCACTCCCGTCGCGTCCGGTCCAGGTGCTCGGCCTGACCTCGGTACCACGTGCCGGCGACACCTTCCTGGTTGTGGACGAGGACCGGGTGGCCCGGCAGATCGCCGAGCGTCGGCAGGCCCGGATCCGCAACGCGCAGAACGCGGCCTCGCGAAAGCGGGTCAGCCTCGAGGATCTGGATTCGGCACTTCGCGAGACGAGCGAGCTGAACCTGATCATCAAGGGCGACAACTCCGGAACTGTCGAAGCTCTCGAGGACGCGCTGCTGAAGATCCCGGTCGGGGAGGACATCTCGCTCCGGGTCATCCACCGTGGCGTTGGCGCCATCACGGAGGGGGACATCAACCTCGCCATCGCCGACAACGTCATCGTGCTCGGGTTCAACGTTCGGGCCGAGGGCAAGGCCACCGAACTGGCCACCCGTGAGGGCATCGACATCCGGTACTACTCGGTGATCTATGCGGCCATCGACGAGATCGAGGCTGCTCTCAAGGGCATGCTCAAGCCGGAGTACGAAGAGGTGCAGTTGGGTACCGCGGAGGTCCGCGAGGTCTTCCGAGTGCCGCGCGTCGGCAACGTCGCCGGCTCCCTGGTTCGCTCCGGGACGATCGTACGCAACAGCAAGGCGCGGCTGGTCCGTGACGGTGCGGTGGTCGCGGACAACCTGACGGTGGATTCGCTGCGGCGATTCAAGGACGACGCGACCGAGGTCCGGGAGGGTTTCGAGTGCGGTATCGGGCTGGGATCGTTCAACGACATCAAGCCCGAGGACGTCATCCAGACCTTCGAGCTTCGCGAGAAGCCGCGCGACTAGACGCGACAGGCCCGACCCGAGTTGATCATCGGCAAACGGCGGGTTATCTGTGAGATAACCCCCCCCGATCTGCCGATGATCAACTCGGCGGGGAGCGAGACGAGGGGGTCGGGTGGTGTTCACCGCGACGATGTGGTGTGACATCCAGCTCGGTCATGTCGGCTCGCTCAAGGCAAAGCGTTCGGTCGTACGCCCGATCGTGGCTGAGCTCCGGCGCCGCTACGACGTGGCCGCCGCCGAGGTGGGTGCCAACGATCTGCATAGGCGGACCGAGATCGGGGTGGCCGCGGTGGCTGCGACCGCGGGGCAGGTCGGCGACGTGATCGATGCCTGCGAACGATTCGTCGC
>JACCUF010000472.1 GCA_013811975.1 Geodermatophilaceae bacterium
CGGCATCAAGCGCAGTGGGCAGGACTTCACCTATGCCACTCAGGACACGGTGGTCGAGGAAGGCGACATCCTCATCGTGGCAGGAAGGACCAAGGCCGCAGAGGACTTCGCCGAACTGACCTGACCGGACGTCGACCCGCAATGCGTAGGCTCCATTCGTGACACAGGAAGCCACAGTCGAGCAGCCGGATGGGGTACGGGCGCAAGCGCGGCTAGCCCGTACGGCCGCGCGCGTGCTTGCGGCTGCCTCTCGGGCGCGCAAGGACGCGGCCCTGGCCGAGATGGCCGATGCGCTCGATTCACACGTGCCCGAGATCCTCCAGGCCAATGCCGCGGATCTGGTCAACGCCGAAGGCGGGGACATGTCGGCAGCGATGCTTGATCGGCTCCGGCTGACCGAGCACCGGATCGCCGAGATGGCCGACGGTCTGCGAGAACTCATCCGACTCCCTGATCCGGTCGGCGAGGTGGTCCGCGGCTCGACACTGCCCAACGGACTGCAGGTGACCCAGGTCCGCGTTCCGCTCGGCGTGATCGGGATCGTGTACGAGGCCCGTCCGAACGTCACCGCCGATGCTGCCGGGCTGTGCATCAAGAGCGGGAACGCAGCATTGCTGCGCGGCTCTGCGTCGGCCTACCAGACCAATCGGGTAGTCGTGGCGATTCTCTCGGCGGCGCTGGCCTCGTCCGGACTGCCGGGCGAGGCGATCCAGCTGGTGGGTGCTCAGCGGGCCACGGTCGCTGAACTGCTGACCGCACGCGGGCTGGTCGACGTTGTCATCCCGCGCGGCGGGGCCGGACTGATCGAGTACGTGGTCAGCACTGCCTCGGTGCCAGTGATCGAAACCGGCGTCGGGAACTGCCATGTGTACGTCGATTCCGCCGCGGATCTGGACATGGCCGAAGCGATCGTGCTCAATGCCAAGACCAGTCGCCCGTCGGTCTGCAATGCTGCGGAAACTCTGCTCGTGCATCGGCAGATCGCCGAGCAGTTCATTCCCCAGATCGCCCGCGCCCTGCAGGGGGCGGGTGTGACTCTGCACGGCGATCCGGACGTTGCCCGACTGGCTGAGGAGGTCGAGCCGGCCACCGACCATGACTGGGCGACTGAGTACCTCAGTCTCGACATGGCCGTAGGGATCGTGGACTCCCTAGAGGCTGCGGTCGAACACATCAGCCGGTGGGGTAGCGGGCACACCGAGGCCATCGTGAGCGACTCGGCGTCAGCCATCGGGGGCTTCGTCGCCGGTGTGGACTCCGCCGCCGTGATGGTCAATGCCTCGACTCGGTTCACAGACGGCAGCGAATTCGGGTTCGGCGCCGAGATCGGTATCTCCACCCAGAAGCTGCATGCCCGCGGCCCCCTCGGGCTCCCCGAGCTGACGACCACCACATACGTGGTCACCGGTAGCGGACACATCCGCTGACCCGTGCTGCTCAGATCCAGCCGTGCCGCTGCGCGATCTGCACGGCCTCGTGCCGGTTGGTGGCGCCGACCTTGCCGACTGCCGAGGACAGGTAGTTGCGCACGGTGCCAGGCGAGGGCGCGGTACGACTGGCGATCTCGTCCGCGGGGGCGCCTGCTGAGCTGCCTGCACGGCCCGGGCATGACAGGTGTCACCGCTCGCCGCTTGGGACGAGAGGCGCGAGGCAGCGCCGTAGGGTGCTTCAAATGGGACAGCACAGCCCACAGTTCGGGTCAGTTGCCGACGTCGCGAAACGCTTGGCCGAGGCCGGTTACCTGGCCGATGACGCCATCGCGACCACAGTGTTCCTGGCCGATCGACTGGCCAAGCCGCTACTTGTCGAAGGTCCGGCAGGCGTCGGCAAGACCGAACTCGCGAAGGCGCTGGCCACCGCGACCGGCGCCGACTTGATCCGACTGCAGTGCTACGAGGGTCTGGACGAGGCACGGGCGCTGTACGAATGGAACTACAAGAAGCAGTTGCTCCGGATTCAGGCGAGCGCGGCGACCGCGTCGGGTGAGTCGTGGGACGAGGTCCACGACGACATCTTCACCGAGGAGTTCCTGCTTGCCCGACCGTTGCTCACCGCCATCCGGCGTGCCGAACCGACAGTGTTGCTGATCGACGAAACGGACAAGGCCGATGTCGAGGTCGAGGGGCTTCTGCTGGAGGTGCTCAGCGACTTCCAGGTGACCGTGCCCGAACTCGGGACGATCGTGGCAAGCAGGCGCCCGATCGTGGTCCTCACGTCCAATGCCACCCGCGAGCTCTCCGAAGCCCTCAAGCGACGCTGCCTGTATCTCGCCTTGGACTACCCGTCGGCCGAGCGGGAAAGAGAGATCGTGCAGGCCAAGGTTCCCGACCTGGCGCCGAAGCTCGCCGAACAACTGGTCCGGACCGTGAGGGCGCTGCGGGCCATGGAGTTGAAGAAGTCCCCTTCCATCGCCGAAACCCTGGACTGGGCCCACACGCTGCTCGCGCTCGGGCTGTCCACCTTGGACGAGGCGGCGGTGAAGTCCACGCTCGGCGTGGTGCTCAAGCACGCAAGTGACCAGGAGCGGGCGGCGACCGAACTGCGCCTCAATTGAGAATGGATCTGTCCGCGGACGAGGTACGTCGGATCGCCGTCAACGCACAGGGATTCGACCGGGCGCGGCCCGCGCAGGCGAACCGCGGTCATCTGCGCCGGGTCCTGGCGCGGGTCGGCGCGTTCCAGATCGATGCGGTCAACGTGCTGGTCCGGGCCCACTACCTGGCCGCGTTCTCCCGACTCGGCCCATACCCGGTTGACTCACTCGATCGGCTGGCCTTTCGGGAAGCCGGCGCCTTTGAGTACTGGGGGCACGCCGCCTCCATCATCGATATGTCGCTCTACCCGGCACTGCGTTGGCGGATGGCTCGGCAGGAGACGCGCCCGCAGTGGGGCAGGTTTCTGAACCGGGTGCAGACCGAGCGACCCGGGTACGCCGAGGAGGTGTACGCCGAAGTCGCCGAGCGCGGGCTGCTGACGTTCAGCCAGCTCCTGGATCCGGCCCGCCGCCCGAAGGACAACTCGTGCTACGCAGCGGCGACGATCCTCTGGGACCGGGGGTCGGACGGTAAGACGATGCTCGAGTACCTCTACGCGCAGGGGAAACTGGCCATCGCGGGGCGGAGCGGCTTCAATCCGGCTTACGACCTGGCCGAGCGGGTCATCCCTGCGACGGTCCTCGCCCAGCCGGAGCTGAATGCCGCCGACGGTCAGCGGGAGCTGGTCCGCCGGGCCACCGCTGCGTTGGGCGTCGCCACGGCGAAGGAGGTGGCTGATTACTTCCGCATGTCCGTGGCAGACACCAAGGCGCGGCTGCGGGAGCTCGTGTCAGTCGGGGAACTGAGTGAATGCAGTCCCGAGGGTTGGACGTCCGTCGGGTACCTGCATCCCAGCGCCAGCGCCAAGCCGGTGCAGGTGGCCGCAGTGCTCTCCCCGTTCGACTCCCTGCTCTGGGAGCGGGCCAGGGTTCAGCAGATCTTCGGCTTCCGGCACAGCTTCGAGATCTACGTGCCCGAGGCCAAGCGGGTGTACGGCTACTTCGTCCTGCCCTTCCTGCTCGGCGATCGACTCCAGGGCAGGGTCGACCTCAAGGCCGATCGCAAAGGACGGTGCCTGCTCGTTCGAGGCAGCTTCGCCGAGCCCGGCACCGATTCCAGCCAGGTCGCGCTAGCTCTGGCCGGCGAACTCCGATCGCTGGCGAGCTGGCTCGATCTCGACGACATCACCGTCTCGAGCCGGGGAAATCACGCATCAGCACTGCGATCAGCGATCCGGCGATAGGCGAGAGGGAGAATACGAGGATGACCGAGGTGAGTCAGGGCGAACGAGATCACCCGGCCAGCTTGGTCTCGCACCTGGATGACTTCGTCCGGGCGGTACGTCAGGCCGGCGTACCAATCGGCATCAGCGACGCGATCGACGCTGCGCGGGCGATGGTGACCATCGACCTGCTCGACCGCGAGCAGCTGCGGCACGGCCTGGCGGCGGTCCTGCTGAAGCGGTCCAGCCATCGACCGGCCTTTGACGCGCTGTTCGACCTGTGGTGGCCGACCACCATAACCGGCGTGTCCGGATCCGACGCCGACGCCGCCGGCGCGGAGTGGGGGATACCGGAGCCCAACCATGAAGCAGGTGATGATCCGGGCCTGTCCGGCGAGGATCTCACTGATGCCATGCGAGTGCAGTTGGCCCAGCTCCTACTCGATGGGGATGACGCCGCACTGCGCAGGTTCGCGACGTTCGCCGTAGGGCGCCTCGGACAGGGCGGACAGACCTCGGGTGGTCAATCCTTCTTCAGCTACCGGGTGCTGCGGGCGCTGTCACCGGACACCCTCGTCGCGGGCCTGCTGCAGGGGCTGCTCGGCGGGCAGGAACGCGGTGGCCTGGCCGAGCAGGTGGCCCGCCAGACGATTCGGGAACGGCTGTCCGCTTTCCGATCGCACATCGAGACCGACGTTCGTCGACGGGCCGCCGAACAGCGGGGCAAGGAGAACGTCGCCCGGACTGCTGTGACGCCGCTTGCCGATCAGGTCGACTTCCTCCGCGCTCAGCACAAGGACCTGGCCGAACTTAGGCGCAGCGTCACCCCACTGGCCCGCCGGTTGGCCACCCGGCTGGCCGCCCGCCGCCGGCACGGTCAGCGTGGGAGGTTGGACTTTCGTCGTACGGTTCGGGCGTCATTAGCCACCGGCGGAGTGCCACTGGTCACCGCACACCGGCCGTCGCGGGTGCACAAGCCCGAACTCGTCGTGCTCTGCGACGTCAGTGCTTCGGTGGCCGGCTTCTCGCACTTCACATTGCTGCTGACGGCGGCTCTGCGTGAGCAGTTCTCCGGGGTCCGGGCCTTCGCCTTCGTCGACAGCTGCGACGAGGTGACCCGGTTCTTCGCGCCCGGCTCCGATGTCGCCGACGCCGTACAACGGATCGGCCGAGAGGCCAAGGTGGTCTGGTTCGACGGGCACAGCGATTACGGGCACTCGCTGGAAACCTTCGACGAACAATGGCCAACAGCGGTGGGGCCCAAGACGTCTCTGTTGATCCTGGGTGACGGTCGGACCAATTACCGCAACCCTGGCCTACCCACGCTCGCGGCCTTGCTGAAGCGGGCCCGGCACGCCTACTGGCTCAATCCAGAACCGCGTCGTCAGTGGGGCAGTGGCGATTCCGCAGCCGACGACTATTCCGAGCTGATAGAGATGGTCGAATGCCGGAACGCAGAACAGTTGACCGACTTCATCGCCCGGCTCTGAGTCTCCGGCAGCGTTGGCGCAGCCGAACTCATCTTGCTGCGCGGCGGGAGACAGTCCAGGTCTCGCAGCGGCAGCCGTGACCGAGCAGCACGAGCGCCCGAGCTGAACGTGGCAAGCCGGCGCATCGACTGTTGATTGCGCTTCCGAAGAAATTCTGTGTTACGGCGTATCCGCAACGCGCCGGGCGCGTTGAACTAAGTGTTGGCCGGCCGCACGGGGGGCCGGTCGACCGCGACGTTCCGGCGCCGGGACGGATGCACAGCGGCCGTCGACCGAGGTCGATAAGCTACCCGACAAGATGGGTGAGGGCCGACGGCTGGGCGTCATGGGTGGCACCTTCGACCCCATCCATCATGGCCACCTTGTCGCCGCCAGCGAGGTGGCCGTCCTTTTTGGTCTAGATGAAGTGCTCTTCGTACCCACCGGTCAGCCGTGGCAGAAGGCCGAGGGCGAGGTCAGTCCGGCGGAGGACCGTTATCTGATGACCGTCATCGCCACGGCGTCGAACCCACGTTTCTCGGTAAGCCGGGTGGATGTGGACCGTACTGGCCCCACCTACACCGTGGACACACTGCGCGACCTCCGTCGTCTGCATCCTGACACCGAGATGTTCTTCATCACTGGGGCCGACGCTCTCGAACAGATCCTCGACTGGCGACACGCCGAGGAGTTGTTCGCTCTGGCGCACCTGGTGGGAGTCACCCGACCGGGATACCGGCTCGAGGACAGTCACCTCCCCGAGGGAAGTGTCACGCTTGTCGACGTACCAGCAATGGCGATCTCGTCGAGCGACTGCCGCGATCGGGTGAACCGCGGGATGCCGGTCTGGTACCTCGTGCCGGACGGCGTGGTGCAGTACGTCGAGAAGCGACACCTCTATCGCGACGACAGGAGAAACCCCGGATGACCGCCTCTGACTCGGCGCGCACCGTCGCGCTGCTGGCTGCCCAGGCAGCCGTCGACAAGCAGGCCCAGGATCTGGTCGTGGTGGACGTCAGCGATCGGTTGGTGATCACCGACGTATTCGTCATTGCCTCGGCCACCAACGAACGACAGGTGCAGGCCATCGTCGACGAGATCGAGGACCGACTGCGCACCGATGCCGGGGTGAAGCCGGTACGCCGTGAGGGGACCCGTGAAGGGCGCTGGGTACTGCTGGACTACGTCGACGTCGTGGTCCATGTGCAGCACGCCGAGGAACGGGTGTACTACGCCCTCGAACGTTTGTGGACCGACTGCCCGGTCATTCCGTTCATCGACGCGGCCGCCCCTCCATCGGCCGGATGAAGCACGGGTGAGCTGGGGGCCGGCGGGACGCGGCGTTCAACGGATAGTGGTCTGGCGGCACGGCCAGACGATGTGGAACGCGACAGGACGATTTCAAGGACAGGCGGATCCGCCGCTGGATCTGGTCGGGCAGGAGCAGAGCCGGCAGGCGGCTCGGTATCTGGCCGCGGATCCGCCGGATCTGATCCTCTCTAGTGATCTGCTGCGCGCCACCAGTACCGCCGTGGCGTTGACCCAGCTCATCAAGTCACCGCTGAAGATCGAACCCCGACTGCGCGAGATCGACCTTGGCAGCTGGCAGGGTCTGACCCGCGACGAGGTGGCCGCGTCCTATCCGGAGCAGTACGCCGAGTGGCTCGACGGGCGTCCGCCTCTGGGTCGGGGAGGGGAGTCGAGGGCGCAGTTGGACGCTCGGGTCTTGGCTGCCCTGCATGAGATCGAGGTCGACCGCGTGCTGCTCGTGACCCATGGCGGCACGGCGCGCTCGATCATCGAGACACTTCTCGGAGTTTCGCACCGCGGGCGCTGGCTCGCGGTCCTAGGGAACTGCCATTGGAGCAAGCTCCAGTGCTACCCGGGGGGCTGGCAGTTGGTGGCCCACAACCTGGCGCCAGCCTCGGAGTCGATGCTTGGCGACGCGGGCGTGCCTGCCGTTGAGCGGGGGGATGCCGATGCCGTGGACGACGGCTCCCCGGAGGAGGGCTCCCCGGACGTCGGCCCCTCCGACGACGCCGATGCCAGCCCCTGACAGTACGGGGCCGGCCGCGCCTCGGATCCTGTTCTTCGCCGACTCCTTGGCCTATCACGGCCCCACCCAGCCGGAACTGCTGACCGAACCCCGTCTTTTCCCGAACGTGATGGCACGAGCGCTCGGCGCCGAGGCGGACATCGTTGCCCAAGTCGGTTGGACCGCGAGACACGCCTGGCGCTCGTTGACCCGCGACCCGCGGGTGTACTCCCTCCTCGTTCCCACTGCCGATGCCGCAGTGCTCGCAATCGGCGGAATGGACTACCTCCCGACTGCACTGCCGACTCACCTGCGCGAGGGCATCGGTCTCCTGCGCCCGCGGTGGATCCGCCGCGCGGCACGCCGGACGTACCTGGCCGCCCAGCCGCGAGTGGCGTGGCTGACCGGTGGACGGTTACGGGCCATGCCGCAGCGCCTGACCGATGGCTACCTGACCAACTGCGTGGCCGCGTTGCGCGCGGTACGTCCAGGCCTGCCGATCATCGGGACCCTGCCGCCGCCGCATCGGGCTGGCGCATTCGCTTCCGAGCTTCGCGGGCATGGTCGGGGATGGAAGGCCGCCCGGACGTGGGGCGCCGAGCACGACGTACCCATGGCTGACCTCGCTGCTGTGGTCAGACCGCACTTGACGGCCGGGCGGGCTAATCCGGACGGATTGCATTTCGGGTGGGAGTCCCATCGCGACGTGGGTCTGGAGCTCGCCCGGGTCCTGCAGTCCTGTGCTGGCTGGCCGCCGATACCGTCCACGGGTGAGGACTGAACGGCTTGGCTCCGGCGAAGATCAATGCAGCAGGAGCGCCAGCAGCCCCGTACCGGCAAGAATCAGGATGGTCGCGCAGAGCCCTACCGCTGTCCACAGTGGAGGAGTTGTCCCTCCGCTGGCGAACTGCGCCCGGCGTAGGGTCGCCCGGGAGCGGGTGAGCAGCCAGATGAGGATCGCCGCGCCTACTCCGAATGTGGCAGGCAGAAACGCGATCGGACCCAGATCGATGGCCCACCGAGCAAACAGCAACGCCACAATGGCAAGCGTTGCCGCGGTACGGGCCCAGGACAGCACCGTCCGGTCCACCTGGGTTTCCACCGATTCCCCGGATCCCTCGCTGATGGCTGTCACCTGACCAGCACCATCACGGCCACGGCGACGGCGACGATCGCGACCCCGAACGAGAGGATGGGCACCAGGATCGGAGCTGGGATGCTGCGCTTGTTCCGCATTGCCCGCTCGGTGTTCAACCACCGCCGAAAAGCTCCCACTGCCAAGGCCGCTCCCAGCAGGAGCAGAAGTGTGGTGATGGCCCGGCGCTCGCCTTCACCCAGTGCGGGCAGGCCGAAGGCTTCCAGTGCGACTCCCGCAGCGATAAGTGCAAGGGCAGTCCGTGTCCAGGAGAGGAAAGTGCGTTCGTTGGCCAAGGTGAAGCGCGGATCTGGGTCCTCTCCCTGGTCCAGCAGTCCGCGCACCCATCCCCTGATCACACTGGGACCGTAGCCCCGACCGGGCGGAGCACTAGATTGCTGCCGTGGGCACGGGGGGAGAGATCGCGGTCGTCACCGACTCGACCGCCTATCTCCCGGACGGGCTCGCCGAGGAACTCCGGATCAGTGTCGTGCCGCTGTACGTGATCATGGGTGGCGCCTCGGGGGAGGAGGGCGTCGACATCACTCCAGATCAGCTGGCCGCGGCTCTGCGCGAGCGCCGCCAGCCCGTGTCCACGTCACGGCCTACCCCGAGCGCCTTCGCCCACACCTACCGACGCTGCCTGGACTCCGGCGCCAAGGGCGTGGTCTCCATCCATCTGTCGCGGGAGTTGTCCGGCACCTGGGACGCAGCTCGGCTGGCTGCGGAGGACGTCGATCCAAGTTGCGTCAAGGTCATCGACTCCCGTTCTGCCGGAATGGGATTGGGCTTCGCGGTGCTTGCAGCAGCTGAACTGGCGAGAGCGGGGGCCGAGCTGGACGACGTCGTAGGAACCGGAGTGGACACGGCCGCCGCGACGGTCACCCTGTTCTATGTCGACACGTTGGAGTTCCTGCGTCGCGGCGGGCGGATCGGTGCCGCAGCTGCGGTCCTGGGTACCGCCCTCGCGGTCAAGCCGCTCCTGCATGTGGTCGATGGCCGCATCGTGGCGCTGGAGAAGGTACGTACCGCCAGCAAGGCGATCGCCCGACTGGCCGAAGTCGCGGTCGAGCGGGCTGGCGGTCGGCTGGTAGACATCGCCGTACAGCACCTGGCTGCGCCCGAACGTGCCGAAGGGGTCGCGTCGGTCCTACGCGAGCGGATCCCACGGCTACGCAGGATGTACACCAGCGAGGTCGGCGCGGTCGTGGGCGCGCACGTCGGGCCCGGCCTGATCGGCGTGGTCGTCGCTCCCGCGCCGGCGCACTGAGCTCGAAGCTCCGGGATCGGCGGAGGGGCGACCGACCGCGCACACACACCCAAGGCATATCCACAGGGTCGCTCGAGCATCCACAGCATCATCACCGGCCACCTGCCAAGCACCCATCTGCTTAGCGTGGGGTCATGGGTGATCGTCGGCGGGGTGGCGGCGAGGCCGAGGCTCTCGTACGAGAGCGGTTGCATTCCATCCTCGCCGCCGCTGGGTCTCGGGCAGGCTGGGTGCCTGAGCGGATCGGTGAGCCACATGAGTCGGCGCGGCCGGGGTGGTCGGATCATTCGGAATCTGTGCGGCCCGTGGAGCATGGATCGGCGCAGCCTTCAGGGCCACCCGGATCTGATCAACCAGTCCAGATGCCGATGGCTAGGAGCGCAGGAGCGTCGGCCCCGCCTGGGCGCCATCGTGGGGCGACCGCATCCGATTCGCGGGTGCGTTGGGATCCTGGTCGCCCGGGGGCCGCCGCCTTGTGCGTCGTCGCCGTCCTGGCAGCGCTGCTCGCAGCCGGCATCACCTGGTGGTCTAGGCCGCAGCCCTCCAGTGCCGATCAGGCCGTGCTGGGTCCACCTGCCGCGGCCACTGACCCAGCAGCGGATGGGCCGGTTTCGCCCGAAGATGGTGCCGAGCAGCCGAGTTCGACTGCCGACCTCGATCCTGGCCCCGCCACGGGCTCGGGTCGGGATGAACTCGTGGTGTCCGTGATCGGTCAAGTGCACCAGCCTGGGCTGGTCACCGTCGCCGACGGCGCGCGGGTGGCCGATGCCATCACCGCAGCCGGCGGTGCCCTACCCGATGCTGACCTCAGTACGGTCAATCTCGCCCGGCTGGTGGTCGATGGTGAGCAGATCGCGGTCGGCATACCCGGTTCCTCGCTGCCCGGTGACGCCGATCCCCCTTCGCAAGGCGGCCCGGTCAACCTCAACACCGCAACCCAGGCTGAGCTGGAGGAGCTACCAGGAATCGGGCCGGTGCTGGCACAGCGGATGGTCGAATATCGCGAGGACAACGCAGGCTTCACCGCGATCGAGCAGCTGCGCGAGGTCAGCGGCATCGGGCCGGCCGTGTACGAGGACATCGTCGATCTCGTGACTCTCTAGACACCACCTCACTGTTGTCCACAACCACCGCATACTGCTGCCGGCTGTCCACATCCTGGGTGATCCGGGCTGGGTTGGCGCTTTCGCTGCCTAGCGTCGGGTCATGCCCATCTGGGACCGCCCCGCCGACCTCCGAGATGGTCCGGCGAACGAGCCCGCCATCGGGTCGGCCGCCGCGTCGGGCCCTACGCATCGCTGGGACGTCCGGCTCGTCCCAGCGGCGGCACTCGGATGGCTGACCGCTTGGGCTGCACCGCTGCTGCCAGCCTGGGTACTACTCGCAGCGGGGGTGGCTGCGCTGATAGGCGCCGTTGGAGCGCTGGTATTTCGTCGGCAGTGGTCTGGTACGTCGGGGCGCACTCGTACTCAGGGCGCAGCAGCGGCGGCCCTGACTCTGGCCGGGTTGGGTCTGATCGCGGGGACGGCGGCTGCCCATATTCATGCACGAGACCGTTCCCCGCTGCGGCAGCCATCCGTTCAAGAGCAAGACGTCTTGCTTCGCCTTCAGGTGACTGAGGCGATCCGCGTCCTTCCGCCTGGGGCGACTGGATCCCGAGTACTGGTGCCAGGCAATGCTCTGGCGATCACCTGCGCGGGACCGTGCGCAAGCTCGTCGGTCCGGTCCTGGACCTTGAGCGGGGAGGTCATCGTCTTCGCGCCTGCGCAGGGGTGGGCGGAGCTCACGCCTGGCGCCACCGTTTCGGCGAGGGTCAGTATTGCTGAGGCCGCGCCGGAAGACATGCTCCTCGGAATTGCGTTCGCCCGCGGACCCCCTGAGGCATCTGCGCCCGCAAGCGGTGTGCTCGAAGCAGCGGCGGCTGGCATCCGCGGTGGCCTGCGCGAAAGGGCAGATCGCACGCTGGGCAAGGATGCGGCCGGGCTCCTGCGCGGCATAGTCCTCGGCGACACCGCCGGGATGGACGCGATCCTGACCGAGGAGTTCCGGCTGAGTGGCCTTTCACACTTGACCGCCGTATCCGGAACCAACTGTGCAATCGTCGTGGGCGCGGTGCTCTGGCCGTTACGCCGCAGTCGGTTTCGCGCTGTCAGCCGCGCGCTGATAGCGGCCTTGGCGCTGGCGGGTTTCGTAGTTCTCGTCGGCCCGCAGCCCAGCGTCCTGCGCGCGGCGGCGATGGGTGCGATCACCTTGCTTGCGCTGACCACCGGTCGTGTGAGACAAGCAGTTCCGGCACTCGCGGCAGCCGTCCTGGTCCTCCTTTCGCTCGATCCTGCCCTGGCCCGCGACCTGGGATTCGCGCTGTCCGTCGCGGCGACGGCGGGCATAGTCGTGGCGGCCGGGTCCTGGACCGAACAACTCAGGACTCGTGGATGGCCGGAGCCGTTGGCAGTTGCGACGTCGGTCTGCGCGGCAGCCGGACTATTCACCGCGCCGCTGCTCGTGCTGATCGTGGCCAGAGTGAGCCTGATCTCGCTGCCGGCCAACATGCTCGTGGTGCCGGTTGTCGCTATCGTCACGGTGCTCGGCTTGGCCGCTGCGCTGGTGACACCATTGTGGCCCTGGCTCGGTGAGGTCCTACTCCGGTTGGTCGACTGGCCGCTGCGCTGGATGGTCTGGGTCGCCGAACGCGCGGCGCGGACCCCAGGAGCCGTCGTGCCCTGGCCGGAAGGGCCGGTAGGCGCGCTCGTGCTGGTGGCGGTCATCGTCGTATCCGTCGTGTTGCTGCGCCGGCGACAGGTCAGGTGGCTGGCGGCGGCAGCATGCGTCGGGATCGTCGCCAGCGGCCTGTCGATGCGGGTACTGGCACCGACCTGGCCGCCGACCGGGTGGGCACTGGTGGCCTGCGATGTGGGCCAGGGAGATGCCCTCGTCGTATCGCTCGGGGCCGGCCGTGCCGTGGTGGTCGACGCGGGTCCGGATCCGCTGCTCGTGGACGGATGCCTGCGCAGGCTCGGAGTGCATGACGTCCCGGTGATCCTGCTCTCGCACCTGCATGCCGATCACGTCGAGGGCCTGAGCGGAGTCCTCCGCGGCCGAGACGTGGGCGCGATCGCCACCAGCCCCGATCCACTGCCCGTGGAGGCTGATGCCCGGATCCGTCGACTGGCTCAAGAGGCAGGAGTCCCGGTCGTCGCGCTCAGGCCGGGGGAGACCCGGGTGGTGGACAACGCGAGGATCGAGGTGCTCGGCCCGGTGGTCCGCTACATCGGCACCCGATCCGATCCCAACAACTCCTCGGTCGTAGCCCGGATCAGTGTCGGCTCGGTGTCGATGCTGGCGACTGGGGACATCGAGTTCGAGGCGCAGAGTGACCTGTTGCGCCGCGGAACCGATCTCTCCGCCGACGTCCTGAAGGTCGCCCACCACGGCAGCGCGTACCAGAACCCAGCGTTTCTCACCGCGATCCAGGCTCGTGTGGCGGTGATCTCGGTCGGGGCTGGCAACGACTACGGCCACCCCGACGAGGGGCTGGTGGATCGGCTGGGCAGCGCGGGAATGTCCGTCCGTCGGACCGACGAAGACGGTGACATCGCTGTGGTCAACGCGCCAGGGTCGGACCTCGCGATGGTCGCACGGGGAGATCCGATCCGAGCACAGGCCAGTCCGGCTCCGAGCCTGCCCGCTGGCGACCGGCCAGGCGTGCAGCAGATCAGCCGGGCGCCGCCCCACCGGCCCGCCCCGAGGCCGAGGCGAGGGCGGTGGCGAGATCATGAGCCAGGGCGCCGACGAGGTCTGCGGCCGGTCTCTCATCAGCCAGGGGATATGCCTGTCCAGCCCAGAGGTTGACGACGTCGGGGTCCTCGGCGACCCGTGCTGCCGCGCGCAGTGGTCCGGTCGCGTGGTGGATCTGCGGATAGGCGACCGGAGCAGTGGAGTGCTCGAGCAGGAAGCGGTTCTCGATGCCCCGCGCCGAGCGTCCGGTGAATGCTCTGGTCAATCGGGTACGACCTTGCCCGCTCAGGGCTTCGCGATGCGGCGCAGAGGTGCCTGCCTCCGGACAGCGCAGAAACGCCGTACCGATCTGGGCGGCGCACGCACCCGCGGCCAGAACCGCAGCAACGGCGGCGCCGGTGCCGATACCGCCTGATGCGACGAGCGGGACACTGACGTGCGCGGTCAGCAGTTGCAGGAGGACCAGGAGTCCGTAGTCCTCGCGGTCCTCGCGGTCAACGAAGCAACCGCGATGTCCACCCGCCTCGATGCCCTGGGCGACCAAGACATCCGCGCCGGCGGCAACGGCGGCCTGCGCCTCGTTCGGGTCGGTCACGGTTACCCAGACCTCGGATCCGGCCTCGTGGAGTCGCCCGATGTCGGCGGTTTCAGGACAACCGAATGTGAAGGACACCACAGGTACCCGCTCGGACACGGCCAGCTCGACTTTGGCCGTGAACGAGTCGTCGTCGTAGCGGGGCACGCCCAGTGCAACGCCTTGCCGGTCTGCTTCCCCACCGATCTCAGAGAGGTAGGGGGCGAAGGTGCTCGAGTCGACATCGTCGTCGGGGACGAAGATATTCAGCCCGTACGGCGCCTCGGTGAGGCTCCGTAGCGTCGCGATGTCGGCTGCCACGGCCTCGGGTGTCTTGTATCCCGCGGCCAGAAATCCGAACCCTCCGGCGTTCAGCACGGCCGCGGTGAGGGCCGGTGTCGAGGCTCCACCGGCCAACGGGGCTTGCACGACGGGAATGCGCAGCCGGTCCAGTCGCATGGTCGTCAGGCTATGCCGCCCGCCGCACCCTGCGTCGCATCCCGATGGCACGATGCCCTCATGGGCGCCGAGCAGTCAGTCGGAGCGCATCTGGCGCTCGGTGACGACGAGTTTCTCCGGGCCAGGAGTTCAGCTGACCTGATAGCCGCAGCGCGTACGGCCGACCCGTCGATCGAGGTCCAGGAGATCAGCGCCTCGGGATCCGATCCTGGACACCTTGCCGACATGCTTGGTCTGTCCTTGTTCGCGCAGAGTCGCCTGGTGCTGATCGACGGTGCGCAGGAGGCCACCAAGGACTTCGCCGAGGCGGTGGCCCAAGCCGTCGAGTCCAGGGACCACGATCTCCTGCTCGTCCTGACCCACAACGGGGGAGCGCGCAACAAGGCGCTGATCGAACGAGTGAAACGGGCCGGAGCCACGATCCACGATTGCGCCAAGCTGACCCGCCACGAGGATCGGCTTCGCTTCATTCGTCGGGAGGCCGAGCGGGCCGGGGGCTCGATCAGTGCCGCCGCGACCGCGGCAATACTGGACGCGGTTGGCAACGATCTACGAGAACTGTCGGCGGCTACCGGACAGCTGGTCTTCGACGCTGGCGGGCAGATCGACGTCGAAGACGTGGCGCGCTATTACCGGGGCCGAGCCGAGATCACCGGGTTCTCCGTGGCTGAACGTGCCCTGGTCGGGGACCTTCCGGCGGCGCTGGAGGCGCTGCGCTGGGCATTGGACCAAGGTGTGGCCGCGGTACTGATAGCCGATGCGCTTGCCGACGGCGTACGGACTGCCGCTCGAGTCGTCTCGGTCGGGCGCGGTGACCCCTACGATCTGGCGCGGACGTTGGGTCTGCCGCCGTGGAAGGTCAAGCGGGCCCAACAGCAGGCCCGCGGATGGAGAGTCACTGCCCTGCACCAAGCTCTGCAGATCGTCGCCAAGGTCAACGCCGATGTGAAAGGCGTAGCGGCCAGCGCCGACTATGCGTTGGAAAGCGCCGTGCGTCATCTGATCTCGGCAAAGGATGGCGGCCCCGTCTGATGCGTCGACCCTTCGCCCATGAGGCGTTCCTGGCGATCGATCCAGGCGCGGACACACGTGCTGCCGGCGCCGCCGTCACGGTAGCCCTGTGTGGCTAACCGGGCATTGTCCGGGAGTGAGTCGACCGAGCACGCTCGACGCCTGACGCACACCTGAGAACCGGGATCAGGGACAAAACATGGCGAAGCCCGCCACGTGCTGCAGCGGGCTCCGGAGGATGGTGCTGGGTCGCGGTTACAGAGAGGCAGTCTTCTTGGCCATGGCCGACTTGCGGTTGGCCGCCTGGTTCTTGTGGATGACGCCCTTGCTCGCGGCCTTGTCCAGCTGGCGCGAGGCCTTGAGCATCTCCTCGTTGGCAGCACTGGCATCGCCCGAGTCGGCAGCTGAACGGAACTTGCGGACCGAGGTCTTCAACGCGGATCGGACCGCCGCGTTGCGCTGACGAGCCTTCTCATTGGTCTTGATCCGCTTGATCTGGGACTTGATGTTCGCCACGCGTAAAAGCCTTCGATTCTTGTGATCGGGGGTCTGGGGTCATACCCGGGTGTGAGGCGGAACGGAACCGCTTCGAAAACGGTGTCAGCTCCGATAGATGAGGTTACCAGCGGGTCGACCCTACGGTCGCATCGAGGGACTGAGGGCCCCCCGTGGGACCATTGCTCGAGCCCGCCCACCGGCCTGCCCGCGCCCCGCCCACGTACGAGACGGATCTGAGTGACCCAGCCCGCAACGCCAGCTCATGCGCTGACCGATCCCACCAGGATCCGGAACTTCTGCATCATCGCCCACATCGACCATGGCAAGTCGACGCTTGCCGACCGGATGCTCGAGGTAACCGGCGTCATCGACTCCCGGAACATGAGGGCGCAGTACCTCGACCGGATGGACATCGAGCGTGAGCGTGGCATCACGATCAAGTCCCAGGCTGTCCGCCTTCCGTGGTCTGGCCCGGACGGCGCCGGCTACGTCCTGAACATGATCGACACCCCCGGACACGTCGACTTCACCTACGAGGTCTCTCGGTCGCTTGCTGCCTGCGAGGGTGCCGTCCTTCTGGTCGATGCGGCCCAAGGCATCGAGGCCCAGACGCTGGCCAATCTCTACCTCGCGCTCGAGAACGACCTCCAGGTCATCCCGGTGCTGAACAAGATCGACCTGCCTGCGGCCCAGCCGGAGCGCTATGCGGCCGAGATCGCGCATGTGATCGGCTGCGATGCACAGGACGTCCTGCGGGTCAGTGGCAAGACCGGCGAGGGTGTCGCCGATCTGCTCGACGCCGTCGTACGTGACATTCCGGGGCCCGTCGGTGATCCCGATGCCCCGAGCCGGGCGATGATCTTCGACTCGGTCTACGACACCTACCGCGGTGTGATCACCTACATCCGCGTGATCGACGGCGAGATCCAGGCCCGCGAGAAGATCCGGATGATGTCGACCCGGGCCACCCATGAGCTGCTCGAGGTCGGGGTCATCTCTCCGGAGCCCAAACGGGTCGCCTCGCTTGGCGTCGGCGAGGTGGGTTACCTGATCACCGGTGTGAAGGACGTACGCCAGTCGCGGGTCGGCGACACGATCACCAACCTGGCCAAGCCGGCCACCGAAGCCTTGGGCGGCTATCGGGATCCGCGACCGATGGTCTACTCCGGGCTTTATCCGATCGACGGCTCGGACTACCCGATCCTGCGCGATGCGTTGGACCGCCTGCAACTCAACGACGCAGCGCTGGTGTACGAGCCGGAGACCTCGACGGCGCTGGGGTTCGGTTTCCGCTGTGGCTTCTTGGGGCTGCTGCACCTCGAGATCGTCCGGGAGCGGCTGGAGCGCGAGTTCGACCTCTCGCTGATCTCCACGATGCCCAACGTCGTCTACCGGATGGT
>JACCUF010000010.1 GCA_013811975.1 Geodermatophilaceae bacterium
CGCGGCGATCGCAGCGGACGACATGGGTGTCGACATCGTCTTCACCTGGGACCATTTCTACCCGCTCTTCGGCGAACCGGAGGGCAAGCACTTCGAGTGCTGGACCATGCTGGCCGCACTCGCCCAGGCCACGACCAGGTGCGAGATCAGCGCATTGGTGACGTGCAACTCCTACCGTAATCCCGAACTGCTGGCCAACATGGCCCGCACGGTCGATCACATCAGCGACGGCCGGCTGATCCTCGGGATCGGGTCAGGCTGGTTCGAGAAGGACTATCAGGAGTACGGCTACGAGTTCGGTACGGCCGGCGGTCGACTCAACGCACTGGCCGAGGCCCTCCCGAGGATCGAGGATCGGCTCGGCAAGCTCAACCCGGCACCGACCCGGCACATCCCGATCCTGATCGGCGGTGGCGGCGAGAAGAAGACCCTTCGCCTGGTTGCCCGGCATGCCGACATCTGGCACGGGTTCGGCGACGTCGAACAGGTTGCCCACAAGCACCGCGTCCTCGACGAGTGGTGCGCCCGCGAGGACCGCGACCCGGCCGCCATCACGCGATCGGTCTCGGCCGAGGGAGACCCGGCCGACGTGGCAACGCCTTACTACGAAACGGGAACCCGGCTGTTCGTGGTCAGCCAGTCAGGGCCGGACTACGACGTCTCTGTCCTGACTGATTGGCTGGCCTGGCGCGACGACATCAACGCCTGAGCGACCGGCTGGTCGTCCTGGACCGAATCAGGCAGAGTGCCACCGCGTCTTGCCGAAGACGTAGACACGGGCAGGGTGCCGTCTACCGCGCCCGGCCTCGTCAGACGAGCAGGCAGGTCAGTCCGTGGGTGGGGTGTCTGAGGAGGTTCGTTCCATACCGGCGGCCCGGCCCTTGCTCGCAATGACCAGGGCCATCTTGGCGCTGGCCTCGTCGATCATCTCGTCACCCAGCATGGCCGAGCCTTTCTTGCCACCAGCCTCAGAGGTCGCGTGCTCATAGGCGTCGAGGATGAGCTCTGCGTGGTCGTAGTCCTCCTGCAAGGGCGCGTAGATCTCGTTGGCAGGCTCGATCTGACCGGGGTGCAGGACCCACTTGCCGTCGAAGCCCAGCATTGCCGACCGTTTGGCGACCTCTTCGAAGGCCGGTACGTTGCGCACCTGCAGGAACGGGCCATCGATCGCCTGTACGCCGCGCGCGCGGGCGGCCATCAGGATCTGCATGAGGATGTAGTGGAACGGGTCGCCCGGGTAGTCGGGGTGCAGGGCGCCAACCACGAGTGACTTCATGTTGATGCTGGCCATGAAGTCGGCCGGGCCGAAGATGATGGCCTCGATCCGCGGGCTGGCGAAGGCGATGTCGTTGACGTTGATCAGGCCCTGGGCGGTTTCGATCTGGGCCTCGATCCCGATCTTGCCGACCTCGAAACCGTTGGTCTTCTCGATCTGGGTCAGCAGGATGTCCAGGGCCCGAACCTGCGCTGCATTGGCGACCTTGGGCAGCATGATGCAGTCGAGGTTGGCACCGGCACCTTCGACGACCTCGATCACGTCGCGGTAGGTCCAGTGCGTGGTCCAGTCGTTCACCCGTACGACGCGGAGCCGCTCACCCCAGCCACCCTCGTTCAACGCCGCGACGATGTTCTTCCGGGCACCGGGCTTGGCCAGCGGCGCGCAGGCGTCCTCGAGGTCGAGGAAAACTTGATCGGATTTCAGGCTCTTGGCCTTCTCGAGGAATCGTGGACTGCTGCCGGGGACTGCCAGGCACGAACGGCGAGGACGCAGGTCTGCCACAGTGATCTCCTCCAGGGTGTGGACCCTCGACTTTATGGGGTGAACTGCTCGGGTACGGCCACCTTGGGTCGGTGATCTCCGGCACGGACGACCAGTGCCACCCCCAGCACGACCAGGGCAAGTCCCGGAAGGGCGAGTGCCGGCGGGGCCTGGCCGACCAGGATCAGCGCAAACAGTGCCGCACCGGGGACCTCCAGCAGCAGGACCAATCCCACCACAGTCGGGCCGACCTCGGAGACCACGAGATTGAACACGGTATGGCCGACCAGCTGTGCCGCGACCGTGATGGCGAGGATCAGGAGCCAGTCACGCACCTCGAAACCGATGAGCGGCACGCCAGCGACAAGCGCGACGGCGCCCAGGAGCAGCGCGCAGACCCCGTAGCAGCAGATCGAGTACGTCGTGGTGCTGATGTGTGCGCGTACCCGAGCCCCGACCAGTACATAACCGGCGGCGAAGATTCCGCCGGCCAGCGCCAAGGCGTCGCCGAGCACCGCCTCCGCGGACACCGTCACGTCGACCCCGGCGATCACACCCGTCCCGGCGAACGCCAGTAACAGCCCGATCCAGGCGGCCCGCGGCATGCGTTGCCCGGCGATAGCAGCGGCCAGGGCGGTCCAGATCGGGGTGGTGCAGACCAGCGCCGTGGCGGTCGAGACGGAGGTGAGCGTGATGCTCGGGATCCAGGTCCCGAAGTGCGCCGCGAGGAAGGCACCGGCCAATGCGCAACGGCCGATCAGAGCCGGGCGAAGGGCACGAAACTCCGCGCCCCGCCGCAACGCTGCTCCGGGTAGGAGGAACGCCGCCCCCAGCGCCGTGCGCCAGAAGCCCAATGCCAGAGCAGGGGCAGCCAGCAGGGCCGTCAGGGGCGCCGAGAGTGAAACCCCGAGTACACCGATCAACAACAACGCCCATGACCTCGTGCTCGGTCGGTGCACGGCCCAATCTGGCGCCGACGCCGCGCGCGGACCGACGTCTGCCACAAGGTGGAGTCTGTCACCGTAAGAACACGGGCCTGTCATGTCGCGGGTCGCCGAATGCACCTTTCCTGGGGTCGCAATGGTGCATTCGACGTTCCGCGACGTCCTGCGCTGCACTCGAGTAACCCAGACGCGGTCAACGCGCAGGGGGACTGATTCCTCCGGTCCGACTCCAACCGAACGCCAAGAAAGTTAGGGTCGGTGACGTGCCTGATGTCAGCGCCACGGAACCGACTGACCCGGCAGGCGCCCTCGAGGCCGGCATGAAAGGGGTCGGGGTGGTCTGGCTTACGCCGGAGAAGTCCACGGTGCAATCCCGCGCCAGCCCCCTCACCACGGGGCCGGTCTGGCACGTCTGGTCCGACGGGGCTTGCTATCTACTGACCGGCCCCGGAGAACAGCCCCTCCCCGGAATCGGGCACGGGGGTCGGTGCCAGGTCACCGCCCGCAATACCGCCGGTGGACGCGCCATCACCTGGACGGCCACCGTCGAGGCCGTCGATCCCGCCGGGCCGGAATGGACGGCCATCGCGCCCAGGTTGGCAGCCGGTCGACTCAACGGCGGCGATCCGGTGCTGGTGGTCCCGACCTGGCCAGGTCGCCTGACCATCTTGTGCCTGCGTCCGACCGGAGACCTGACCACAGCAGGCACCGGCCTGCCCGACGACTGCCAGGCAGCGGCACCGCTGCCCAGCCCGGCGACCACGCCCTACCGGATGCCGTCGGACATCACCCGTCGGTGGCGCCGACGCCAAAAGGCCAACAAGGACAAGAACAGGACCTGACCGCCGTCCCGGTCGCTCTGGCGGCAGTAGGGACGCCGTGAACGGCGCCACCGGTAGCCTCCGGCTCGTGACGACGACAACCAAGGTGTACGTCGCGCAACTCGCCCGCTTGTACGTCTTCGATCCCAACGGTGACCGGGTGGGTCGTGCGCGCGATGTCGTCGTAGCGCTGCGCCTGGGCACCGTAGCGCCGCGAGTGCTCGGCCTCCTGGTCGAGATCGCCGGCCGCCGACGGATCTTCGTGCCCATCGGTCGGG
The DNA here is from genome assembly GCA_013811975.1 of Geodermatophilaceae bacterium. Classification (GTDB taxonomy): domain Bacteria; phylum Actinomycetota; class Actinomycetes; order Mycobacteriales; family Geodermatophilaceae; genus JACCQS01. The sequence goes on from JACCUF010000010.1 coordinate 3,803, forward strand.
TGACCGGGATCGACAACGGCGCGGTGCGACTGGGCACCGGGATGCTCAACCTCCGACGATTCGAACAACGCGCCGGGGAGACCCTCGTGCTCGGCGAACTCTTGGACCGCTCGGTCACCCTCGACGAGAACCAGGCACGCGGAATCGTGGTGGATGCCGCGATGGAGCTGACCCGGGGATCGGAGTGGTTGCTGACCCGCCTCGCCGTCCAGGAGACCGGCCGACTGGGTCGCCGCCGAGGTCCTGTTCGCCAGTTGAATTGGGACGAGGTCACCGGTCTGGCGCTGGTCGAACACGGTCAGAGCACGGAGACCCTGCTGGCCAGCATGCGCGGGTTGAACCGGGCCGACCTTGCCGCGGAATTGATGGACCTGCCCGACAAGCGCCGCCAGGAAGTGGCCGAGTCCTTGGACGACGAGAGCTTGGCCGATGTCTTGGAAGAGCTCCCCGAACTCGACCAGATCTACATCCTCGGTCGGCTGACCGACGAACGCGCCGCCGACATTCTCGAAGCCATGGATCCCGATGACGCCGCGGACCTGCTCGGTGAGCTGCCCGCCTCCGAACAGCAGCGACTGCTCGCCCTGATGCTGCCGAACGAGGCCGAACCGGTGCGCCAACTGTTGGCCTACTCCGAGGACACCGCGGGCGGCATCATGACCAGCGAGCCGGTCATCCTGGCACCGGATTCCACCGTCGCCGAAGCGCTGGCCAGACTGCGCAATCCGGAACTGACGCCGGCACTGGCGACCCAGGTGTACGTCTGCCGCCCACCGTCGGCGACCCCGACCGGTCGCTTCCTGGGTCTGGCCCATGTGCAGCGCCTGTTGCGGGAGCCGCCGTCGACGCTGGTCAGCGGTGTCGTCGACGACAACGTCGAGCCGATCACGCCGCAGGCACCGCTGACCCAGGTGACCCGTTACCTGGCGCGGTACAACCTGGTGGCCGCTCCGGTCGTCGACGAACAGAACCGCCTGGTCGGCGCGGTCTCGGTCGATGACGTCCTGGACCATCTGCTGCCCAAGGGCTGGCGCGAGCAGGCCACCGATGGCTGAGGGCAGCGGACGGCGCCTCGATCAGCCGCGCGGTAAGGGACTGGCCACCCCGAGGATCGATGCCGACGCCTTTGGCCGGTTCTCGGAAGGCATCGCGCGGTTCCTCGGGACCGGCCGGTTCCTGTTCTTTCAGACACTGATTGTGATCGCCTGGATCACCTTGAATCTCGTTGCCGTGAACCTGCGCTGGGACATGTACCCGTTCATCCTGCTCAATCTGGTTTTCTCCACCCAGGCCGCTTACGCCGCACCGCTGATCCTGCTGGCCCAGAACCGTCAGGCGGACCGGGACCGGGTGCAAGCCGAGGAAGATCGCAGCCGAGCGGTCAGTGAACGGGCCGAAACCGAGTATCTGGCAAGAGAACTGGCCTCGCTGCGGGCCAGCATCGGTGAACTCGCCACTCGGGACTTCATCCGCTCCGAGATGGCCAGACTCGCCGGGGACGAGCATGACGGCACCGACGACGGACGCCGCCGCGGTGGGCCAAGGCAGCCGCGGAACTAGTGCGGGGGAAGGAACTAGTGCGGCCGCGGACTAGGACCCAGCCCGCAGCAGCTGCTCGATCCAGCGCGCAACCATGAAGGCGCGACGGTTGTCCGCAGCAATCACCTGCAGGCCGACTGGCATACCACCCTGTGCCGGTATCGGAATGCTGATGGCCGGGTGGCCGGTCAGACTCGCCGGACGGGTGTTGCGCAGCAGGAGGTCGCGTACCTGAACTTCGTCCGCGTCCAGGCCAGGAGCGACGATCGGCACGGTCGGCATGACGAGGGCGTCGCACCCGGTCAGACATCTGGTGATGTCCGCCCGGGCGGCGATAGCTTGGGCGCGAGCCTTCACGTACCGCCAGCCCGGCACCTCCATCGCCGCCCGCAGTTTCTGGCGCACGTCCGGCTGGTAGTCGTCGGCGCGTACAGCGAGCAGCTCGGCGTGCACCGCGGCAGCTTCCGGGCCCTGGATGTCGATGACCGCATTGACCATCGGCGACCACCCCGGCAGGTCAACATCTAGCCTTGGCGCACCCGCAGTGAACACAGCGGCGAGCACCGCGTCGTAGGCGCATCGCACCTCGAGGGCGCACTCCATGGCTTCGAGGTTGGCCACCACTGCGATCGTCGGGAGTGCGCTGACATCCTCGGCTGGAACCGAGGCGTCCACACCGGCGAGGACCCGTACGGCGTAGTGGGCATCGGTGACCGAACGGGTGAAGACTCCGACGTGGTCCAGGCTCGCGGCCAGCGGGAAAATGCCGTCCAGTGGCAGGGTGCCTCGGGTCGGTTTCACGCCGACGACACCGCACAGCGCGGCCGGCAGTCGCACCGAGCCGGATGTGTCGGTACCCAGTGCCAGGCTGACGATCCCAGCCGCGACAGCGGCCGCCGACCCGGCGCTGGAGCCTCCGGCGATGCGCGAGCGATCGGAGGGGTTGCGGCACGGTCCCACCCGGTTCGAGGTCCCGGTGCAGCCGTAGGCGAACTCGTGACTGTGTGTCAGGCCGAGAACGATGGCGCCCTCAACAGCCGCTCGACGGACCACTTCGGCGTCGCGTTGTCCGATCCGATCCTCGAAAACGGTTGACCCGCAACGGTAGGGCAAACCGGCCACCTCGATGATCTCCTTGACCAGGATCGGGATGCCGGCCAACGCTCCGTGGGGATCGCGGGCAACCAGGCGCGCGGCGGCGATCGCAGCCTCGGCGTCCAGATGGACGACCGCATTCAGGTCGGCCGCCTGCTCGGCGCGACCCAAGGCCTGTTGGACGAGTAGGACCGGGTCCAGAACGCCTGCGCGCACACGCGCGGCGACCGCTTCGATCGGCTCGGATGGGAATGTCTCGGTGGGTGACATGTCGGGGTCAACCAGCCACGACGTACCCGAGTGCGCCGACCCCACCGGCCACCAACAGCACGACGATGAACGGGGCCCGCAATGCCAGGGCGATCGCGGCTGCGGCCAGTGCCGCCAGCCGGAAGTCCACAACCAACGCCCCTTCGTCGGTCAGGGTGTGCACCGCGACGAGGGCAGCCAACAACGCGGCCGGGATCAACTCGACAGCGCGACGGATCGACGGTCGTTTCAGCGCCCCCGCCGGTACGGACAGTCCGGTCAACTTGAGCAGATAGGCGCCGACCGACGCGCCTATCACGACGAACCACACCGTTGACGGGCTCATACTGAGCCGTCCCCGAGGGGGTGCGGGTCTTCGAGGGGCGGGGTCTCGTCTCGCTGCGATGACGCCCCGTCCGGCTGCGCAGAGAAGCCACGGATGGCGAGCAGCACTGCCAGCCCCGCAGCGATGATCTGGAGGCCGGGTGCAACGACCGGCGTCAACGCGAGTGCGATCACCGCGCCCCCCACAGCGACAATGCGTTGCTCGCGCAGCAGATCGGCGCCGGGGACGAGCCTGGGCCACAGAAGCGCGAGGAATGCCGCGGGAACGACGGAATCCAATGCCGCTTGCAGGACCGGACCGAAGGACTGTGCGCCCAGGGCACCGGCGACCGTGGTCAGGTTCCAGAACAGGAACAGGGCGCTACCGCTGGACGCAAAGGCGAGCCGAGACAGCTCCTGCCTGTTCTCCCGAACGGTGACGGCGGTGGTCTCGTCGATGACCCAGTGCGCGGCGGCGATCCGTCGCCAGCCCCGGTAGGCCAACAGCTCGGCGAGTCGCACGCCGTAGATGGTGTTGCGCGTTCCCAGCAGCAACGCGCTGCCTACCGCGGCAAACGGACCGCCGCCGGCGGCCAATACACCGACCAGGGCGAACTGCGAGGCGCCGGTGAACATCACCAGGCTGAGCACGCTGGCCTGCCACACCGACAGTCCGGCCGCCGTTGCGGTCGCCCCGAAGGCAATGCCGTACAACCCGACGGCCGTGCCGAGACTGACGCCGTCCCGGACCACCCTTGCCCGTTCGCTGGTGTTCGGTTTCATGACGCGCTCCGCGCGTACGCGACCTCCGTGACGGCATCTGAGCCGTCCGGCTTCACTCTCGTAGGTCCACATCGTCGAGAGTGGCCGAGACGTCGCTCAACCGCAGCGGCCAGTCGCACAGCCGGTCCAACAACGCCCGCAGGGCATCGAGTTCATCGTCGGAGAATTTGCTGGTCATGTGCTCGGCCACCCCACGCAGATGGGTCGGGGCTGCATCGCGCAGTCGGGACAGTCCGGCGGGCTGGAGTGCCGCGTACATCCCCCGGCCGTCCTCACTTGCTGCTTCCCGGCTGACCAGCCCCTCGCGTTGCAGCCGGTCGACCAGTCTGGACAGTCCTGATCGGGACAGCAATACGGCGCTGGCCAGCTCGGTCATCCGTAACCGATGTCCCGGCGCATCAACCAATTGCACAAGCACGTCATAAGAGGCAAGCGGAAGATCCTGCTCTGCCAACAGCTCAGACTCGAGCCGGCGGGTGATCACGGCGTGAGCCCGCAGAAACACCCGCCAGGAGGCCAGGGCGGTCGGACCCGGACGGGTCGATACCACCGAGCGCGATTGTGCGCCCTCGTGCATGGGCCAACCCTAGCGCCGAGCGCTGACCTGCTCATCTGCTCGCCGTACGATGGGGAGGCCGAGACCCGTTTCCGAGGAGTTCATCCCGCATGAGCACGCAGCCCGATGTCCACCGGATCGAGGCTGCCCTGGCGACCGTCGACGACCCCGAGATCGGCAAGCCGTTGACCGATCTCGGCATGATCAAAGGCATCCAGCGCGGCATCGCCGGTGACCCGAATGCCGTACTCGTGCAGATCTGGTTGACCGTCGCCGGCTGCCCCATGAAGCAGACGATCACCGACCGGGTGACCACGGCGGTAACCGCAGTTCCCGACGTCACCTCCGTCGTCGTCGAACTCGACGTCATGACCGACGAGCAGCGTCAAGAGTTGCGCAAGAAGGTTCGAGGCACCGACGCCCCCGAACCGGAGATCCCGTTCGCAAAGCCGGGCTCGCTGACCCGCGTGTATGCCGTCGCATCGGGCAAGGGGGGCGTAGGCAAGTCGAGCATCACGGTCAACCTGGCCGCCGCGCTGGCTGCCCGTGGACTGTCCGTGGGCGTCGTGGATGCCGACATCTACGGCCACTCGATCCCGCGGATGCTCGGCGTCGAAGGCAGGCCGACCCAGGTCGAGGAAATGATCATGCCACCGCAGTCGTACGGGATTCGGGTCATCTCGATCGGGATGTTCACCAAGGGGAACACCCCGGTGATCTGGCGCGGCCCGATGCTGCACCGCGCCCTGCAACAGTTCCTGGCCGATGTCCATTGGGGCGACCTCGACGTCCTGCTGATGGACCTCCCACCGGGTACGGGGGACGTGGCCATCTCGGTGGCTCAGCTTGTCCCGAGTGCCGAGATCCTGGTCGTCACTACGCCACAGCAGGCCGCGGCCGAGGTGGCCGAACGCGCCGGAGCCATCGCCACTCAGACCCATCAGCACGTGGTCGGCGTGGTGGAGAACATGTCATGGCTGGACCTGCCAGACGGCAGCCGACTGGACCTGTTCGGCTCCGGGGGCGGACAACAGGTGGCCGACAAACTCAGCCAGTTGCTCGGCGTCCCCGTTCCGCTGCTCGGTCAGATCCCACTGGATCCGGCGCTGCGCGAGTCCGGTGATTCAGGCATCCCGCTGGTGCTCAGCCAGCCCGATTCGGCCGCCGCCGAAGCACTTCGGAGGGTCGCCGACTCGCTGGGGACCCGGGCCCGCGGGCTGTCCGGTCGGGCCCTGGGCCTGACCCCCGTACGCCGTTAGTTAGGTGGCTTCCGCGTCGAACGGAGGTTCCAGACGGTAGGTCGCACCGGAGGATGCGGCTGCGGCGCTGGTGCCCGCCGCTCGACTGGTCGAGGTACGGGACTTGGAACTGGCCGATCTACGGTGAATCGTTGGGCCCTGCTCGTCCTCGAGGATGTGCTTGCGGATGAACGTCTTCGGGTTCAACGATCGCAGGTCAACGGCCTTCAGGTGGTCGAAGTCCGGTCCGAGTTGTTCGTGAATCTGCCCGCGGGCTCCGGTGACGGTCTGCCGCAGCCGCTTCAGTGCCCCGGCAGCATCCCGAGCCAGGCCGGGCAGCCGGTCGGGACCGAAGATGAACAAGGCACCCAGCGCAAGCACCATGATCTCGCTCAACCCGATCGAGTCGAACACCTCAGCCTGCCTTCGATTAAGTTTGATTCGAGTTGGCTCAAATGTAGCCCGCGGATGCCCCGGCACCCGACCCGTCCTGGACTACAAAGGTTCGGCTGTGCGCGGTCGTCGGTTCGTCACGCCTGACTTAGGACGGCTTCCACCGTCTGTGAGTCGCTGCCCCGAACGAATTCGACCGTGACGGTGTCACCCGGTTTGTAGACATCGATCGCGACCACCAGTTCCTCGGAGCTGCGGACCTCGCGGTCCCCGATCGCGATGATGACGTCCTCGTCCTGCAG
>JACCUF010000035.1 GCA_013811975.1 Geodermatophilaceae bacterium
GACATCGCGGCGCTGGAGAGGGTGGTCGCCGCGATCAGCCGGATCCGTGGGGTGGCCCGTACGCGAACGACGGTGGTCTTGTCCAGCAGGTGGGAGGACCGACATGGTTAGGGCGGCGCTGGTGTACACCGCGGGCCGGATCGCCATCTTCGGGGTCCTGCTCGCCCTGCTTTGGGCGGGAAACCTCGGCAGCTACCCAGGAATCCTGTTCGCCCTACTGCTGTCGATGCCCGCGTCCTATTTCCTGCTGGGCAAGCAGCGAGCCGACCTCGCCGCGGCGAGGATCGAACGCCGGGAGGCCCGGGCCAGATTGCGCGGTCGGCTCCGAGGCAGCTCAGATGGCTCAGATGGCTCAGATGGCTCAGATGGCTCAGATGGCAAGGCCGATCGCCAGCAGGACACCCAGCAGTAGTTGGGTCAATCCGGTGTCGCGCAGCGCCGGAAGCAGCGCCAGACCCCGCGCTGTGCCGACAACCGCGCCCACCGGCGGAAGGGCCAGGATCGCAGCAGCCAGCGCCAACGCGGCGAACGGGCGGTAGTAGAGAGCCAGGCCCCCGACGACGACGAAACTCAGGACGATCACGACGGCGAACAGCCATCGTGTACGGCGCTCGCCGAGAACCACCGCAAGGGTCCGTTTGCCAGTCGCTGAATCACTGTCGATGTCGCGCAGGTTGTTGACGACCAGCAGTGCGCAGGCCAGCAGCCCGACCGGAACCGAAGCCACGACCGCCTCCGGGAGAAGACGCTCGGCCTGGACGTAACTGGTGCCGACGACGGCGACCACGCCGAAGAACACGAAGACGGAGACCTCGCCCAGCGCGCGGTAGCCATAGGGCTTGGAGCCCCCCGTGTAGAACCACGCGGCGGCGATCGCGACCGCACCGACTGCCAGCAGCCACCAGGTGGTCAGCGCTGCCAGGACGAGACCGGCGGCAGCGGCCACGGTGAAACAGACCAAGGCGGCGCTGCGTACCGCCGACGCGGTCGCCAGTCCGGCGGCCACGAGCCGGGTCGGCCCGACCCGGTCGGCGTCGGTGCCGCGTACGCCGTCGGAGTAGTCGTTGGCGTAGTTCACGCCGACCTGCAGGGCCAGGGATACCAGCAGGGCCAACAGCGCCCGTCCGATGTCGAGGGCACCGACCCCAGCGGCGGCGCCGGTCCCCACGAGCACCGGGGCGACGGCGGCCGGGAGCGTCCTGGGCCGAGCACCGACGACCCAGTCCCGCGGGCTCGTCACCTCGGCCCGTCCGGAGCCGCTCTGGCCGCTCCGAGGAGTTGGGCGCCCAGCCGATCGAGCTTTCCCGAATGCAGCCGCGGCAGTGCGGGCAGAGCAATGACCTCCCGTGGAGCCGCGGCAGCGCCGAGGCGGGCGGTCACATGGGCCCGGATCTCAGCGAGTTCGACCCGCACTCCGTCGACCGGTACGACGAGCGCGATGACGGCCTGACCCCATTCCGCATCCGGGCGACCGAGCACCGCCACGTCGGCGATGTCGGGACGTTCCCGCAGAACTTCCTCCACCGCGCCTGCGGCCACGTTGACTCCGCCGCTGATGATGACGTCGTCGGTCCGGCCGGTCACCGATACCAGTCCGCTCTCGGCGACCTGGCCGGCATCGCGCGTGAGAAACCAGCCATCCACAAAGGACTCTCGTGTGTCCTTCGGCGCCGCGTGGTAACCGAGCGCGACGACGTCGCCGCCGATCCGCAGTCCCGTCGGCGACGCTTCGACGTAGGTACCTGCAAGTGGGATCCCGTCGTAGACACAGCCACCGGAGGTCTCGGTCATGCCGTACGTGGACACGATCCGGGCCCCGGCCGCGGTTGCCGCGACGCGTAAATTGGATTCGAGCGGACCGCCACCGATGAGCACGGCATCGAAACCGGCTAATGCATCCAGGGCTGCGCCGCCGGCGTCGACGATCCGTCGCAGTTGGGTGGGCACCAGCGAGGTGTAGTGCGGCACCCCCATGGGCAGATCTCGTGCAGCCCGGGCGAAGGCGTCGGCGTGAAAGCCCGCGGCGGGGTTCAGGCAGACCGGGTGGAGGCCGGCCATCAGGCTACGGACGAGTACCTGCAGGCCGCCGACGGAGGACGGCGGAAGGGTGAGCAGCCATGCTCCGGGACCGTTGAGCCGGCGCAGGGTTGCATGGGCGCTGGCTAACAGCGCGGCCGCCGAGAGCATCACTGCCCGCGGCATTCCGGTGGAACCGGAGGTGGCCACCAGTACGGCAGCGTCGGCGCATACCGGCTCGTCCAGGCGCAGGGCGCTGGGCCAGTCGTGATTGGGCGGAGGTGGGGCGTCGGGAACTACGCACAGCGTGGTCGAGCCGGCCAGGGCCTCGGTGAGCGCGTCCGAGATGGCGGCCACGGCATGCGCGGGCACAACCGTCAGGGGGCGGGCCATCGGCGACTAATCTAGTGCCGTGCCCGACGCTGCGTGGACATCGCCGCAGGCAGACCAGATGTCGCCGCAGGCAGGATGGTTATCGCCGCAGGCTGGGCTGATCGAGACCGCGGTGTACGCAATACCGATGCGTTCCCGGTTCCGCGGAATCGCCGTGCGCGAGGGGCTGCTGGTCCGTGGTCGCTCGGGTTGGGGCGAGTTCTCACCGTTCTGGGACTACGACGTCGCCGAAGCTCGGCGTTGGTGGCCTTGCGCAGTCGAGGCCGCGAACGGTGACTGGCCGGCTCCGGTACGAGACCGGATACCCGTGAACTGCACGGTGCCTGCGGTCGATGGTGCGACGGCGCATTCCATCGTGGTTCTTTCGGGCTGCCGTACGGCGAAGGTCAAGGTTGCCGAACCGGGGCAGTCCCTGGCCGACGATGTGGAGCGGGTGGCCGCTGTACGCGACGCCCTCGGTCCTGAGGGCGCCGTCCGGATCGACGCCAACGGAGCCTGGTCGGTCGACGAGGCGGTCCATGCGATCGCGGAGTTAGACTGCGCTGCAGGCGGATTGGAGTACGCCGAACAGCCGTGTACGACCCTGGCCGACCTCGCCGCGGTCCGGTGTCGGGTCGACGTGGCGATCGCGGCGGACGAGTCGATTCGCCGAGCGGAGGATCCGCTTCGGGTAGCCCTAGCTGAGGCGGCCGACATCGCGGTGCTCAAGGTCCAACCACTGGGCGGGGTAAGGCGGGCTCTTGCGGTCGCGGAGGCGTGCGGTCTGCCGGTGGTGGTCTCCTCGGCGTTGGAGACGTCGGTGGGTCTGGCCGCCGGGATTGCCTTGGCGGCTGCGCTTCCGGAGTTGCCCTACGCGTGCGGCCTGGCCACGATGGCGCTGCTGGACGGTGACGTCACTTCTGAGCCGCTCTTACCCATCGATGGTTTCGTGTCGGTGCGGACGGTGACGCCAGACGTGCGAGCCAGTGTGGCGGCCCAGGAGGAGACGAGCCTGCGCTGGCACGAGCGGTGGGCCGCGGTGGCTGATTGTGGGCTGGGGCCGAAAACGCTCGGGCCGGAACGGTCGGCGTGAATCCGTCGACCGCATTCGCAGAAGTGGTCGTGGACGAGTTGATTCGCGGCGGAGTCGTGGATGCCGTACTCGCGCCGGGATCTCGGTCCGCGCCGATGGCTCTGGCTTTCGCGGCAGCCGAGCGCGCCGGGCGGCTGCGGCTACATGTACGTACCGATGAGCGAAGTGCTGGCTTTCTGGGATTGGGCCTGGCGAAAGGTTCCGGAAGGCCGGTACCGGTGCTGACGACGTCGGGTACGGCTGCCGCGCACCTGCATGCCGCCGTCCTGGAGGCCAGCTACTCGGGTGTGCCGCTGATCGCGCTGACCGCGGATCGACCGCCGGAGATGCGTGGGATCGGTGCGAACCAGACGATCGACCAGATCGGGCTGTACGGCGCGGCGGTGCGGTTCTTCACCGACGT
>JACCUF010000047.1 GCA_013811975.1 Geodermatophilaceae bacterium
GGGTGAGGGCCACCCGTCGGTCCGCCTCGACCAGCAGAGCGTGCAAGGCTCCTCTGGACAACGCCTCCAGTCCCAGCGCTCCCGAGCCGGAGTACAGGTCCAGCACATGTGCGCCGTGCAGCGGCACCAGCCCGTCGACTGTGGAGAACAGCGCCTCCCGGGCGCGGTCAGAGGTCGGCCGGGTCACCTCGCCCCGGGGTACGGCCAGCCTTCGACCCCGGGCGGCTCCGGCAATGATGCGAGTCACTCGGCGACCTGCTTTCCCTGTTTAGACCAACCACGGTTATGCGTACAACCGTCAGATTCGAGGCGGTTTCGCACGAGGTTTACGCCTTGTCGAGGTAGTCGGCACGTTCATCCTCGGACAGCCGCGCCACCTGTACGGCCAGAGCCGGGTGCTCGACCAGATCCGGATCCACGGCGACCAGGTAGGTGGCCTCCTCGCGAGCCTGGGTGATGATGCCCTCGTCATCGAGCAGGGACAGCAGCCGTAGCCCGGATCGCCGTCCCGACTGTGCGGCTCCGAGGATGTTGCCCTCCCGACGCGAGGCGAGGTCGACTCTGGCCAGCTCGAATCCGTCTCGCGTTGCAGCTACCGCGTCGAGCCGGAGCCGGGCGGGGCTGTCGGCCGCGGATTCGGTGACCAGCAGGCAAATTCCGGGACGAGAGCTGCGACCGATCCGGCCGCGCAGCTGATGCAGCTGGCTGACACCGAACCGATCCGCATCCAGGATCGCCATGACCGACGCCTCGGGTACGTCGACGCCGACCTCGACGACCGTGGTTGTCACCAGCACATCGAGCTCACCGCCTGCGAAGGACATCATCGTGGCGTCCTTCTCCTCGGCTGGGAGCCGGCCGTGCAGGATGGCCAGCCGAAGTTCGGCCAGGGGTCCCTCTCGCAGCATGTCGGCCACCTCAAGGACGGCCAACGGCGCCCGCCGGGCCGAGGCGGCTCCCTCGTCCACGGGTAGCGACTCGTCCTCGGACGGGGGCTGCGGGGACTCATCACCGTCGTCGACCCTGCCGTCGTCGATCCTGCCGGCAGCGCCTTTGGGCGTAGGGCCGTTCGACGTCTCGCCGTTGCCGGCCTCGCCATCATCGCCGATCCGCGGACACACGATGAAGGCTCGCCCACCGGTACGCGCCTCCTCGACGATCCTGGTCCAGACTCGTTCCATCCAGGCCGGCTTCTCCCGTACCGGGACGACACTGGTGGTCACTTCAGCCCGGCCCGCGGGCAACTCCGACAGCGTGGTCGTCTCGAGGTCCCCATACACGGTCATCGCCACGGTGCGCGGAATAGGAGTCGCGGTGAGGACCAGGACGTGTGGAGGCGCGGCGGACTTGGCACGCAGGACATCACGCTGCTCCACGCCGAAGCGGTGCTGCTCGTCTATCACCACCAGGCCGAGCTCGGCGAAGGCAACGACCTCCTCGAGCAGCGCATGGGTTCCGACGACGATGCCCGCGCCCCCGCCGGCGGCCTCGGCCAGCGCGGCACGACGTGCCTTGGCCGACAGGGATCCGGTCAACATCGTGACCCGGGTGGCGTGTTCCTCGGCGCCCAATTCGCCTGAGGTGCCCAACGGTCCGAGCAGGCTCCTCAGGGTTCGCAGATGTTGGGCGGCAAGGACTTCAGTGGGTGCAAGAAAGGCAGCCTGCGCGCCGGCGTCGATGACCTGAAGCATCGCCCGTAACGCCACGACGGTCTTCCCCGACCCGACCTCGCCCTGCAGCAGCCGGTTCATCGGCTTGTGGCCACCAAGTTCGTGGCTGATCTCAGCCCCGACGACCCGCTGTCCGGCGGTGAGTACGAACGGCAGCCGGGCATCGAAGGCGTCGAGCAGGCCGCCCTCACGAACCGCGCGAGGATAAGCCGGGTTCATCGCCTGGGCGACCCTGCGCTGGGCCAGGGTCACCTGGACGGTCAACGCCTCGTCCCACTTCAGCCTCAGCCGGGCGAGCGCGACCTCGGCCAGCGACTCCGGTTGATGAACCTTGCGCCAGGCCTGCGTGAGTCCGATCAATCCCCGACGCTCACGCATGGCTTGGGGCAGCGGGTCCTCGACGTCGGCGACGGCGTCCAGGATCAGGCGCTGGCAACGAGCGATCGTCCACGACTGGATGCCGCGGCTGGCCGGATAGACGGGGATGAGCTGCGATGCGTAGGACATCGCGCGCTCGAAGTCATCGACCAGCGCCGCCGGGTCGACGTTCGGGTCGAAGCCGGTGTTGCTTGCGCCGAAGATCTCGCACTCTGGGTGGGTGAGCTGAACCTGGTTGCCGCGAACCCCGATCTTGCCTGCGAACAGCCCACTCACCCCGACGGCGAGTTGTTTCGCCCGCCACGGTTGGTTGAAGAAGACCAGGGACAGCGAACGCCGCCCGTCGCCGACGACGACGTCGGTGAGCGTCCCGCGCTTGTTGCGCATCCGGCGCTGGGTCACCGAGAGCACCTGGGCCACGATCGTGACCTCGTCGCCGACCCGCAGCGATGCCAGATCGGTGAGCTCCCCACGTTCGGCATACCGCCGTGGGTAGTGGCCGAGCAGGTCGTCGACGGTGTGGATGCCCAGCTGATCGGCGAGCACCGTGGCAGTCTTGCCCCCGAGCAGGGCACGCAGCGGACTGTCCCTTGCCACCACGGGAGTCATTCCACGCCGATGAGGACCGGTTGGCGTGGCTGGTCACCTCGGTAGTCCATGACGTCGACGCCGGGATGGTTGCGCCGCAGGTGGACGCGAACCCTTTCGAGAAACCCGTCCAAGGCGTCGGCCCCGAGCACGAGGGTGACGAGTTCGCCGCCTGCTGACAGCATCCGGTCCAGCAACTCGCAGGTGACCGTGACCTGATCCTCGCCGATCAGCACGACGTCGCCTTCGGCCAGCCCGAGCACGTCTCCGGCTACGCAACGCCCGGCCATGGTCATCGCTTCGTGTACCGCGACGATGATCTCCGCCCAGCGGGTCGCCGCCGCGGCCTCGGCCTGGGCGATCACGACATCGGCGAAACGGCGACTCGGATCGGCGACGGCAACCGCGGCCAGTCCCTGCACGGGGGACTTCGTCGGTACCACTGCGACGTCCTGACCTCCTGCCCGGGCAACCGCAGCTGCCGCATCGGCTACCGCCGTCACGGTGGGGTGGTTGGGCAGCACCACGACCTCGGCCGCGCCCGTACGGCGAATAGCGCTCAGGACGTCGGCGGAGGACGGGTTGTGTGTGGCTCCCCCCTCGACCACCTCGACGCCCTCTCCGGCGAACAGGCGGGCCAGTCCTGCACCGGGTGCCACCGCGACGAGCCCACGACCTGACCAGGATCCGGCCACCGGGCCGCCCCCGCCCTGTTGCTCCGCCTGGCAGGACGACGCGGGGGTCGACAGTCGATCGGCGAACCGGGTCACAGTGATGGAGTGCGGGCGACCCGCGCGTACCCCCGCCTCTACAGCTGCGCCGACGTCATCGACATGGACGTGGACGTTCCACAGTGCCGGCACCCCCGGCGTCGCCGCGCTCCCCACGATGACCACCGAATCGCCGAGGGCCACGAGTTCACTGCGCAGGAGGTCGACGCTGACGTCGTCGGCCCGGTCAAGCAGGAACTGCACCTCGTACTCGAATGTCACAGCCTCACCGATTGGCACAGCCCCGCCCCCCTGGGCGGTCTCGAGCGGGTGGAGGTCGGGAAGTTGGGTCGGCGCGACGGCCGCGCTGATGGCCGGGTTGTCGTTACCGCTGACCGTCGCGAGTAGGGCGTCAAGGATCACACACAGCCCTCGGCCGCCAGCGTCCACGACGCCGGCTCGGGCCAGCGCGGCCAGCTGGGAAGGGGTGCGCTCCAGTGCTCGTGCAGCACCATCTACGGCGGCTCGGACCACGTCCTCCAGGGGCGCATGTGTGTCGGCGGCCGCTGCCGCCGTGGCAGCGACGGCGGCAGCGCGGGCCACGGTCAGGATCGTGCCCTCAACGGGTTCGGCGACCGCGGCATAGGCCAGGTCGGCGGCATGGCTCAGCGCCGCGGCCAAAGCTGCACCGCCGGCCGGTGCCGGCCGTCCGAGCCTGTCTGCGACTCCGCGCAGGAGCTGAGAGACGATCACCCCCGAGTTGCCTCGTGCGCCCAGTAGTGCCCCGCGGGCCAAGGTGTCCAACGTGGGGCCTAGCTTCGCCTGCGGGTCGGCCGAGCCGAGAGCATCCATGGCCGAGCACAGGGTCAGGTGCAAGTTCGTCCCCGTGTCACCGTCCGGTACGGGGTAGACATTCAGCGCGTCGATCTCCGCTGCTGTTGCGCCCATGGCGTCGCAGGCTGACCGGGCCCAGCTCCGTACGGCGCAGGCATCGATGACCTCCAAACGCCCACCTCCTCCTTGCCAGCCAGTGGCCAGCGAGCCTAATCACCGTTGCCGACCGGCCGCGATACCCGCGCACATCGCCGGCCGCACGGCCCCGTGTGGCCGGCTCGCGGCGTGGTCGGTTACCCTTGGACTCGCTGCCGTGTCCGAAACCGGTGTGCCGTACGTGCCTTCCACCTCGAGGAGTGATCATCCGTGGCTGCGGTCTGCGACGTCTGTGGCAAGGGCCCCGGCTTCGGTAAGTCGGTATCTCACTCGCATCGGCGTACCTCTCGGCGCTGGAACCCCAACATCCAGACGGTACGAGCCAAGGTCGGCCCGAGCGCGCGCAAGCGGCTCAACGTGTGTACCTCGTGCATCAAGGCGGGCAAGGTCGTCCGGGGCTGAGGCCCACGGCTAACCGCTCGGCCTCCCAACCAGCCCCATCGCGCGAGCCGCGTCGGCGATCATCGCGACAACCGTCTTCATCGGAAGTCGGACCGAGTCGATGATCAGGTGGTAGTGCCGAGCCTCGGTCATCTTGCACCGATAGAAGTACTTGACATACGCCTCGCGGGCAGCGTCGTTGTCCCGTAGAAGTCGCTCGGCCTCCGCCTTGGCCAGCCCGTGCTCACGTTGGATGTGTTCCAGGCGAGCTGCGGCGGGAGCATCCAACCGGACGTGTAGCGCGCCGGGCACCCCGGCCAGGACCAACGCGGCTGCCCGACCGAGGATGACCGCGCCGGTACCGGCCGCGATCTCGTGCAGGACCTTCTCGGTCTGCTCTCGGAAGATCCGCTCGTCGGGCACCGGGTTGTACGCGATCGGTCCCGCTCCCGCGGCTAGGTCCGGGACCAACGCCATCGAGGAGATGAGCCGGGTGAACCCGGTACTGACCGTTTCGTCCTTGGCCTGCGCATCGGCAAGGGACACCCCAAGTTTTTCCGCTACCCGCATCGGGATCGCCCGATCGACGAAGGGCAACCCGAGCGCATCGGCCACCGCGGGCCCGATCTCGCTGCCACCCGCACCGAACGTCGCCGACAGCGTCACGACGGTCATCTGGCTCGACCTCCTCGTACCCGCCGCCTCATGGCAGCGCTCAGCCCCAGTGGGCGAAGCCTGAGCCTGCCAGCTCTCGGCCCTCCTCGGGCAGACCGGCCACGGCTACGCCGGCCCCATCTTCGACCCATCCGACCATGCGCCAGGGTGCAGGCAGATCGACGTGCGGGGGGAAGCAGGCCAGCAGTGCGTGATCGTCACCCCCGGTGAAGATCCAACTCAGCGGGTCCACGCTCATCGCCGAACCGACATCACGCAAGACATCTGGAATGGGAAACATCGCCGCGTCGAGAACGATCCGGGCGCCACTGGCGACGGCCAGGGTGCCGGCGTCCCGGAGCAGGCCGTCGCTGATGTCGCACATGGCGCTGGCGGCGAGAGCCGCCGCTTGAGGCCCTGCCAGATAGGGCACCTCAGGACGCCGGTAGGCCGCCACGACCGACCCCGGAGAACGGAACCCTCGACCGAGTACCGCCAACCCTGCTGCGGCATAGCCCAACCGCCCGGCGACGGCGACTCGATGCCCGGCAAGGGCTCCGTCCCGCGTCACCGGCCGGGCTCCTTTCATGTCGCCCAGCGCGGTCACCGCGATGGTCAGCGTTTGGCTCTCGACGATGTCCCCCCCGATCACTGCTGCCCCGAACTGCTGGCACTCCTCGCGCAGCCCCTCGTAGAGGTCATCGACCCAGGCCATCGGCAGCTCGCCAGGCAGGGCCAGCCCCACCAACAGGCCGGTCGGTAGGCCACCCATCGCGGCGATGTCGGCAAGGTTCGCAGCCGCTGCCCGATGTCCGATGTCCTTGGGCCCGGCCCAGTCCCGACGGAAATGACGGCCCTCGACCAAGAGGTCGGTGCTGGCCACCAGCAGCCCACCAGCCAGGCTCAACACCGCGGCGTCATCGCCAGGTCCGACGACCGCCGTAAGCGCCAGTCCGGACCGGGCGATCACGCGCTCGACGACACCGAACTCGCCGAGTTCGCTGACTGTGATGACTGCCTCCTCGCCGCCGGACTACCGGCGGGGAGACAGTACGGCCTGACGTGATTCCTGTCAGCCGAGAGGGAGGGAGCTTCGACCGAGCGCCAGCGAGCGAGGGCTGAGGCGACGGGTGAGGCCCCGACCGGGTAGGTTCCTCCCGAACCAGACGAGCGCCGGTCGTCCTCGACGGGGCAGCCGGGTTCCGATCCAGCCCTCGACGAGGAGGTCTACCCGTGGTCCACGCCTACATCCTGATCCAGACCGAGGTCGGCAAGGCCGCAGCCGTGGCCCGAGCTATCACCGATCTCGACGGAGTGACCACTGCGGAGGACGTGACCGGACCCTACGACGTGATCGTCCGGGCAGAGGCGCACAGCGTCGATGAACTGGGCAAGCTCGTCGTCGCCAAGGTGCAGGCTGTCGACGGGATCACCCGCACACTGACCTGCCCCGTCGTCAACCTCTAGGCCACCCAGCTGGCCGGCGACGAGCCTCCCGGCTCACACCGGCCAAGGCGTGAGTCGGCTTCGCCCGACCGCTCGCAGTTCCGGCGAGCGGCCCTGCTCGCAACCGGGGTGACGGTCCCGGTGGTGGTGGCCCTCCTGATCATCATCCAGTTCTCGCTGCGCGACGTGGGAGAGCTGGCCGCGTTGCCGTCCCTCGGGCAACGGACGCTGCCGGTCCTCGACGTCGAGACCCCGGCGGTCACTCCGGAGGTAGAGGCAGCCTGCACGTCCCTGATCACTGCACTGCCCCTAAGCCTCGACGGTCTGCCGTCACGCCCGGTTCGCTCCACTCTGCCGACCGCCTACGCCTGGGGCGAGGATCCGACAGTTCTGCGCTGCGGTGTCCCGCGTCCACCGGCCTACCAGCGCGGCGTGAGCACCTTGGCGATCAGCGAGGTCGAGTGGTTCTTCGAAACCGCCGCGGCGGGAACCACCTACACTGCGGTGGACCGGGGAATCTACATCGAAGTATTCGTTGCCTCCTCCGCCGACGGTGGCGCTGTTCTGGCGATCCTCGCGCCGCTCATCACCGCGTCCCTCCCCTACGTGGCCCCAACCCCCGGCTGACACCTGCCGAGTGCACCGTCTGCAGCTGTGCGACCACCGGATCAGCTGCGCAGCGTTCAGTCGATCCGTAGGCGCAGCCAGTGAGTGGTCAGTCGGCCAGGGCTGAGCGGATCAGCCGGTCGATCAGCTCGGCGTACGGAACGCCGCTGGCCTCCCACATCCGCCGGTACATCGAGATCGGCGTGAAGCCCGGCATTGTGTTGACCTCGTTGATGACGACCGCGCCGCTCTCGGTCACTAAGAAGTCCACCCGTGCCAGTCCGCGTCCCTCGAGTGCGCGAAAGGCCCGTACGGCCAGATCCTGGATCTCCGCGATCGTCTCGTCGGGCAGATCGGCCGGAACGTCGAACTCGCAGGCGTCGTCGAGGTACTTCGCCTCGAAGTCGTACCAGTCATGCCCATGCAGGACCCTGATCTCGGCCGGGACACTGGCTCGGACCTCGACCAGCTCCCCGGGCGCCGCAGCCTCGGCAAGGATCCCGCATTCGATCTCCCTGCCTGCGACGCCGGCCTCGATGAGCACCTTCGAGTCGACTGCTCGCGCTGTCGCGACGGCGTCCGACAGTTCCGACCAGTCGGAGATCTTCGTGATGCCGATGCTGGACCCCGCCCGGGCCGGTTTGACGAAGGCGGGCAACGTGATCCGGGCCGTTTGGTCGTCGTCCAACTCGACCCTGTCTCCTGGGCGGAGCACGAGGTAGGCACCAACCGGAAGTCCGGCTGCGGCGAGCAGTTTCTTGGTGAACTCCTTGTCCATGGCTGCCGCGCTGGCAAAGACTCCGGCCCCGACGTACGGGAGCCCGACGATTTCGAACAAGCCCTGGATGGTCCCGTCCTCCCCCTGCTCGCCGTGCAGGACGGGGAACACGACATCGACCTCGGAGAGCTCGCTGACGCCAGCAGCAGCACCGTCGAAGACCCGCAGTCCACGTTCAGCGGGATCATTGCTCAGGGCGACGGTTTGACCGGCGGTCACCTCAGGCAGTTCCCGACCGCGGATCTGCAAGGCCTCGGGATCGTCGGGCAACAGGAGCCAGCGACCGTCCCGGGCGATGCCGACTGCCAGTACGTCGTAGGCCTCGCGATCGATGGCGCCGAGGATGCTTCCGGCAGAGACGCAGGAGATCGCGTGTTCGGGACTTCGTCCTCCGAAGACCACAGCCACGCGGGTCTTCCCAGGCCTGCCCGACATGTGCGCGACCTTAGCGGCATAGGCCCTGTGGCGAGCCAGTGACAACTGGACCGCAATGCCTCAAATGCCGCCGAGGCATGATGCGGAAGGGACAAAAGTTACTGCGCTGCAGCGCATCTGAGTGTCTGCAAATGTCAGAGGGTCGGTCTAGCCTTCAGGGCATGAGTTCGTTTGCCTGGGCGCCCTCGGCGGCCGAAAGATGCTGAGGACATGCGCGACTACTCAAGGCCTTGGAGACCTCGCCTCGGCGGTGAGCGCGCGCAGGGCAGTTGTCACGTCGCGTACCAGGTCGACGGTGTCCTCGCATCCACAGGAAATCCTGACAAAGCCCTCGGCCACCGAATCACCGCCGAACTGAGCCCGACGATCCAGCGTCGTGTGCAGCCCGCCGAAACTCGTCGCCGCGGTCAGCAGCTCTGAGGCCGCCATCAGCCGCTGCACTGCTTGCGCCGAAGGGAACGTCGCCGAGACGACACCCATCGGCCGCAGCATCTGCCGACTCGCGATCGGGTACGACGGATCGCTGGACCGCCACGGCCAGCGCACGTCCTGTACGTGTGGATCTCCGGCCAGTACCTCGGCCAGGGCGGCTGCGTTCTCGGCCTGACGGGCCAGCCGCAGGTCCAGGGTGCCCAGACTGCGGTGCGCCAGCCAGGTTTCGAACGGGCCTGGGATTGCCCCGGTCTGGTCGCGCCAGCTCTTGATGGCTGAGAAGAGCTCGTCGTCCACGACCGAGACGTGCCCCATCAGCAGATCGCTGTGCCCGGCCAGAGCCTTGGTGTCACTGGCCACCACGATGTCGGCGCCTAGTGCCAGGGGGCGCTGACCCAGCGGCGTTGCGGTCGTGTTGTCCACGGCCAGCAGAGACCCCTGCTGGTGGGCGAGTTCGGCGACGACGGCGATGTCACAAACGTCCAAGGCCGGATTGCTCGGTGTCTCCACCATGATCAGCTTTGCCTCGGAGAAGTCGCCGGCACGCAAGCGCTGCTCGACAACAGCGGTCGGCACTGTCGCGATCTCCATGCCAAACCGTCGGAGATGGGTGTCGGCGAGCAACCGACCGGTGAAGTAACCGTCTGAGGGAATCAACAGCCTCTGACCCGAGGACACACAGCCATAGAAGACCGCCGACAGCGCAGCCATCCCCGATGCGAAGGCCAGGCTGCGCCCGCCGTCCAACTCACCGAGGGCGGTCTCGAACTCCCGTACCGTTGGATTGTCGTAGCGTGCATACACATCCGCGCCACCAGCGCCCGGCTCCGAGTCGGCCAGATGGAACGGGGCGGCGAAGACCGGGCCGTTGTGCATCGGCATACCCGGGACCGGTTGGGTGCTGCCCGACCGGACGACCCTGGTGCCGTCGCCATAGCGATTCGACTTCATGTCATCACTCATTCGGCTTTGGCCTGTCTGGCCATCATTGCTCGCACGATGGATGCGGCCGATGCTCCCTCGTGGCAGATCCGTACGACGGCCGCGGTGATCGGCATGTCCACTCCCGCGCGGTGTCCCAGATCCAGAACCGACCGGCAGGTCTTCACGCCTTCGGCGATCTGTTTGGTCTCGTCCAGAACCTGCGCCAAGGTCTGGCCCCGGCCCAGCCGCTCGCCGAAGGTCCGGTTTCGGGACAGCGGTGAGGAGCAGGTGGCCACCAGATCCCCGAGACCGGCCAGCCCGGCGAAGGTGCCGAGTTCGGCTCCCATGCTGACCCCCAACCGGGCCATCTCGGCCAATCCTCGGGTGATCAGGCTGGCCCGGGTGTTGTCGCCGAACCCCATGCCACCGGCGATTCCAACGGCCAGGGCGATCACATTCTTGATCGCGCCGCCGAGCTCGCAACCCACGACGTCGGTGTTGGTGTACGGCCGCAAGTAGGCCGTCCGGCAGGCATCCTGAACCAGGATGGCGCGGTCGTGGTCGGTACACGCAACCACAGTCGCGGAGGGCTGTTCCTCGGCGATCTCACGGGCGAGATTCGGGCCGGTGACCACTGCGACCTGATCGGCGGACACACCCGCGACCTCGATGATGACCTCGCTCATCCGCTTTGCCGTACCGAGTTCGATGCCCTTCATCAGGCTCACGTATGTGGCATCGGGAGGCAGGTCCGCCCGCCAGAGTCCGAGATTTTCGCGCAAGGTCTGCGACGGGACGGCGAGCACTACGAACTCGGCTCCCGCGAGCGCATCGCGGGCATCGGAGGTGGCCCGGACGGTGTCGGGTAGGCGCAGCCCCGGCAGATAGTCCGGATTTTCGCGCGAAGTCTGGATCGTCCGGGCAAGCTCTGCTCGCCGAGCCCAGAGCACCACATCGGCCCCGGCGTCGGCAACGACCTTGCTGAACGGCGTACCCCAACTTCCGGCTCCGAGCACGGCAACTCGGCGAAGGGAGCTCACTCGTCGGTTCCGGTTCTGGCATCCCAGTAGAACATCGGCGGCGGCTGCTCCTGACGGATCTCAGCGAGCTGTTCGCGCACGCTGATCATCACCTCGTCGGTGATCTCACACAGCAATTCAGGAGTGATCGGCCTACCCCGGTAAGCCGAAAGGTCCACTGGTTCGCCCACGTTGCAGATCGTCTTCTTTCGAGGAAACACCGACCACTTCTTGGTGTGATAGTCGTGGGTCAGCTGGGGACCCCACTGGCCCACCGGGATGACCGGCGCATCGACGGCCAGCACCAATCTCGCCACGCCGTTCTTGGCCACCATCGGCCACCAGTCCGGATCGCGGGTGACCGTTCCCTCGGGGTAGATACAGACCACCTCTCCCCGCTCCAGGGCCGCCACGGCCGCGCGCAGGGAGTCCTGCGCCGCACTGGTCGCACGATAGACCGGGATCTGGCCGGCGCTGCGCAGGATGGCACCGAAGGCACCGCGGTACAGGGTGTTCTTGGCCAAGAACTGCGGGATCCGCCCGGCATCCCAGACGCCCCGTGCGAAGGAGACCGGGTCAGCGATGGAGATGTGATTAGCCACGATGATCGCCGGCCCGTGAGCAGGGATTCGCGCGCTGTTCCAGACCTCCCGCCGGAAGATGAGGTCAGCCATGGGATGAAAGACGATGAGCATCAGCCACAGGCCCCAACTGAGATGTCCGCGACTGCAACGGCCCCGCTGGACGACGGCCTTCGACTCGTCCCGTTCGCTCATCGAGAAGATGCCATGCTGGGGGGTGTGATGTCGAGCGGCCGGGCGAAGCCGGGGACCGCGCTGGCCGGGGTGATGTGGTCGATCGTGATCCCGGTCAAGCGTCTGTCCCTGGCCAAGACCCGTCTTTGCGCGGCGTTGGCTGCCAGCACCCGCGACGACCTCCTCACCCACAGTCCACCGTCCGCCGTCCAGCCAGCTGCCGAGGACCAGCTTCCGGCCAATGGCCGGATTGCATTGGCCATGGCCATCGACACCGTCTGCGCGGCGCAGGCCTGCGCGAGCGTCGCCTGCGTCGTCGTGGTCACCGACGACCGGCTCGCCGCAGACACGCTGTCTACGCTCGGCGCCCGGGTCGTACCCGATGCTCCTGACGACGGTCTTAACGCAGCCTTACGGTACGGCGCCGGGCTCGCGGCCGCGCATCGGCCAGATGCAGGGGTCGTGGCGCTGTCGGCCGACCTGGCCGCCCTGCGGCCCGGCGAACTGACCGATGCGCTGGAACAGGCCGCTGGTCACGCCCGTGCTTTCGTCTCGGACGCGCAGGGCACGGGGACGACCCTGCTCAGCGCGCTGACCGGAACAGATCTCGATCCGCGGTTCGGAGCCGAATCGGCGCGGGTGCATCGCCGGTCCGGCGCGCACCCCCTCGAGGGCGGTTGGCCAAGCCTGCGCCGAGATCTCGACACCCCCGCCGATCTCACCGTCGCTGCCCGATTGGGCCTGGGCCGGGCCACCGCCGGCCAACTAGCCCTGCTGGCGCCGGATCTGGTCAGCTGTGCCTGCTGAGCGCTCGGCGAGCCCACCGGCCGCCCAGCAGAGCCGGCCTGTTTCCCGGCAGGCGACCGTTTCGGAGTTCGACCCGGATACCGGCGCCGGTACCGTGCTGCTCGACAACGGCCGGCGAGAGGAGTTCCCGGGCTCCGCGTTTCGAGCAGGCGGGCTGCGGCTGCTCCGCCTCGGGCAGCGCGTACGACTGGACTACGACCGGCTGGACTGCGACGGCGGGCGCGTCCGAAAAGTCACCTTGATCACTCTCCCCTGAGCCAGCCCGCCGCGGTCCGGCCCGATGGTGTCGATGGCGTTGCCGGGCTCTTCTTAACTGGCGTTCATCTTCGTGCGCCATCATGAGCGGATGCCCGATCCCGCAGCGGTCGCCTCGGCCAGCCGGGCGGCAGACCGGCCAGAGCCCGACGCGGCGCCAGACGTCCCTTCCCACGATGGCCCGGCCGACGTCCCCGCACCGGCGCCGACCCGCGCTGCCGCGCTGCCACCGGATCGATACCTCAACCGTGAGCTGTCCTGGCTGGACTTCAACGCCCGCGTCCTTTCCCTCGCCGAAGACCAGCAGCTACCGATACTGGAGCGGATGAAGTTCCTGGCGATCTTCGCCTCGAACCTCGACGAGTTCTACATGGTCCGGGTCGCCGGTCTCAAGAGGCGCCAGAGCACCGGGTTGTCGGTTCGCTCCCCCGACGGCCTGTCGCCCCGTGAGCAGCTGGAGCGGATCAACGCTCGTACCCAGGACCTCTCCACTCAGCACGCGGCCTGTTTCGGCAAGGACATCGAACCGGCGCTGGAGGCCGAAGGTATCCGCATCGTCCACTGGGACGAACTCGAGCGAACCGAGGCGGCCCGCCTGCGGGAGTACTTCCGCGACCACGTCTTCCCAGTCCTCACCCCGCTGGCAGTCGATCCGGCGCACCCCTTTCCGTACATCAGCGGCCTGTCGCTGAACCTCGCGGTGCTGATCCGCGACCACGGCGGGGGACCGTCGCGGTTTGCGAGGGTCAAGGTGCCCAACAACGTGCCCCGGTTCGTGACCCTCGCCGACGGACAGAGCTTCCTGCCCCTCGAGGACCTGATCTCGGCCCATATGCCGCAACTGTTCCCGGGCAACGAGGTGATCGCCCAGCACGTGTTTCGGGTGACCCGCAACGCCGACTTCGACGTCGAGGACGACCGCGACGAGGATCTGCTGCAGGCCTTGGAGCGCGAGCTCGCGCGACGTCGATTCGGACCGGCGGTACGGCTGGAGATCACTGACAGCATGGATCCCGAGGTCCTGGGCTTCCTGCTCTCCGAACTCGGGATCACCGACTCAGATGTGGTCCGGGTCTCTGGGCTGCTGGACCTCTCGGCGCTCATGGCCCTCTACGGTCTGGACCGACCCGAGCTCAAGGACGAGACATTCGTCCCTGCCACCCACCCTCGATTGTCCGAGGGTGAGACCCCCAAGAGCGTTTTCGCCACGCTGCGCGAGGGCGATGTCCTGGTCCACCACCCCTACGACTCCTTCGCCACGAGTGTGCAGCGCTTCATCGAGCAGGCGGCCGAGGACCCGCACGTCCTGGCGATCAAGCAGACCCTTTATCGGACCTCGGGTGACTCGCCGATCGTGGAGGCGCTCAGCGATGCCGCTCGGGCGGGTAAACAGGTCGTGGTCCTGGTGGAGATCAAGGCGCGCTTCGATGAAGCCGCCAACATCAGCTGGGCTCGACAACTGGAGCAGGCCGGCTGCCACGTCGTGTACGGACTGGTGGGCCTCAAGACACACTGCAAGACATCTCTGGTGGTACGCAGTGAGAACGGCGTCATCCGCCGCTACTGCCACCTCGGAACCGGCAACTACAACCCGAAGACCGCGCGGCTCTACGAGGATTTCGGTGTCCTGACCGCCGACTCTCGGGTCGGAGCCGACCTCACTGACCTGTTCAATGCGTTGACCGGGTACTCGCGGCAGACCAATTACCGCACGCTGCTGGTCTCCCCGCGAGGCATCCGGCAAGGGCTGCTGGATCGGATCGAGCGCGAGATCTCCCATTTTCGTGCGGGCCGCTCGGCCGGGATCATGTTCAAGATCAACTCAATTGTTGACGAGGGCATCATCGACGATCTGTACCGCGCCTCCCAGGCCGGCGTACCGGTCCGGCTACTGGTTCGCGGTATCTGTGCGTTGCGGCCCGGAGTCCCGGGCCTGTCGGACAACATCGAGGTCCGCTCGATCGTCGGGCGCTTCCTCGAGCACTCCCGCGTGGTCAACTTCCTCAATGGCGGGGACGAGGAATGGTGGCTCGGGAGCGCGGACATGATGCACCGCAACCTCGATCGACGGATCGAGGTCATGCTCCAAGTGACCGACTCGGTTGCCCGAACACAGCTGTCGGAGGTGACGACATCAGCGTGGGGGGCCGCCGTCCGTTGCTGGAACCTCACGTCGGACGGCAGTTGGGTGCAATCAGGCGATGAGGACTACCAAGCGGCGCTAATCGCCGGACTCGCCGACCGGGTCGGCTAGTGCCGGGGCCCAGCTAGATGCCGAGTCCGGTTCTTGCCGCCGGAGGCATCATCTGGCGTAGCAACACCGAATTGAACACCGTCGAAGTCTTGCTCGTGCACCGCCCTCGCTACCACGACTGGACATTTCCGAAGGGCAAGCTGCACAAGGGAGAGTCCTTACTCACGGCGGCGGTCCGGGAAGTCTCGGAGGAGACCGGGTTGTCGGTGGTTGTGGGCCATCGGATGCCCACCGTTCGATACCGCACCATGGACGGGCCGAAGGAGGTCAGCTACTGGGCGATGCGACCCGAAGCCGGGGTGTTTGCCCCCAACAGTGAGGTCGACAGGGTCCGCTGGGTGTCGATGGCCCGGGCCGGCAAGAAGCTGACTTACGCCCACGACCGGCGGTTGGCCGAGGAACTGGCCGACCAACCACCGAGCGTGGTACGGGTGGTATTGGTACGCCATGCCGATGCCGGTCATCGCAGGGACTTCGATGGCCCGGACATCGCTCGTCCACTCTCCGACCGCGGCGTGCGACAGGCCGACCGTCTGGTCCCCCTGCTGACCAGCTTCGCGCCCACTCGCGTGGTGTCAGCATCTGCGTTGCGGTGCGCACAGACGGTCGAACCTCTTGCCCGGGCGACGGGACTAGGCGTTGAGCAGGCGCCGATGTTCGGCGAGGACGAGTTCGCCGCTGATTCGGAGGCCACCTCCGATCAGCTCATGTCCTACCTCGTCTCGACCGACGATGTGACGGTGATTGCCAGTCAGGGTGGGGTCATCCCCTCACTGATCGCTGCACTGTGTCCATCGGCACCCGAGCCCATGCCGCAGATCGCAGCGAAGGCCGGTGCCTGGGTGCTGGCTTTCGGAGCAGGTCGGCTACGCGCGGACTATTACCCACCACCCAAACGCTGATCGAACGGGCACTACCTCTTACCCCGCTTGGCCGGCTTCTTCGCGAGAACCTTGGCCGCAGCTTTCTTGGTGGCCGGTTTCTTGGCCGGTGCCTTCTTGGCGAGAACCTTGGCCGCGGCACGCTTGGTCGGCGCCGCCTTCTTGGCGGTGGTGGCCCGCTTGGCGGGCGCTGCCTTCTTGGCCGGGGCCGCATTGCTCGCCGTCGCGCTGCGCTTGGCTGTCGTCGTCTTGGTCAGACGCTTGGCACCGCTGACGACATCCTTGAAGCCCTGGCCCGGACGGAAGGCCGGAACCGAGGTCTTCTTGAGGCGGATGGCGACCCCAGTCCGGGGGTTTCGCGCGGTACGGGCGGCGCGCGCCCGCTTCTCGAACACGCCGAAACCGGTGATAGCCACGCGCTCTCCGCTGGCGACGGCGCGAAGCACAGCGTCGACCATTGCCTCGACGACGGCGCCAGTGGATTTCTTGTCAACGGCGGTCTTGGCCGCCACTGCGTCTATCAGTTCAGCCTTGTTCACGTGTCCTCCCAGACGTTGGGTAGCTGCACCATTGCGGTCCTCTGGTGTAGCTGGGTAATCGCTTCGACGTCGAAGCTAGGCCCTTTGCGGGCTGGACTCAACTATCGACCCGGCGTTTCGTCATATCTGGCAAGGGGTTTCGTTCCCCGGTGACCTAGCTCAGGCTGGGAAGCCGCTCTGGACGGGTCTTTTCGAACTGGGTAACCAGTTCATTGTGTCGCTCGGTCAGCGCGATGTCGTCGAGTCCCTCGAGCAGACGCCATCGGGAATAGGGGTCGACGGCAAAGGGCGTGGCGGAGCCTGCACACCGGATCTCGTTGGCTGCGAGGTCGACCTCAACTGGCTGCTCCGGGTGCAATTCTGCGTGCTCCCATAGCTTCTCGACTTCACGAATCGGAGATTCGATGACCAGCAAGCCGGCCTTGAGGGCATTGTTCCGGAAGATGTCGCCGAACCGGGGAGCGATAACCACTCGGAACCCGTAGTCCATCAGCGCCCAGACCGCATGTTCCCGTGAGGATCCGGTGCCGAAATCATTGTCTGCCACCAAGATCGATGCCTCGGCGTACTGCGGCTGGTTGAGGACGAAATCGGCTTCGTTCGCCCTCCAAGCCGAGAACAGGCCATCCTCGAAGCCGGT
>JACCUF010000064.1 GCA_013811975.1 Geodermatophilaceae bacterium
ACGCGCGGACCAGGTTCCGCCCCCACTACTTCCCGTTCACCGAACCGTCCGCCGAGTTCGACGTCTGGTTCCCGCAGCACCGCGACGGCCCCCAGTGGGTCGAGTGGGGTGGGTGCGGCATCGTCAACCCGCGCGTTCTAGTCGCCTGCGGCATCGACCCCGCGGAGTTCTCCGGGTTCGCCTTCGGCATGGGGATCGAACGGACATTGCAATTCCGCCACGGCGTCAGCGACATGCGCGACATGGTCGAGGGCGACGTACGGTTCGCCCGCGCCTTCGGCGTCGAGATCTGACGCGGGAAGCCCACATCTGATGCGCGTACCCCTGTCATGGCTTGTTGAGTACGTCTCCCTCCCCGCAGGCGATGCTCTCGGCACAGTTACCGATGTCCTGGTCCGGCTCGGTGTCGAGGTCAGCGAGATCCACCGTGCAGACCTGAGCGGGCCGCTGGTGATCGGTCGGGTGCTCGAGATCGAGGACCTCACGGAGTTCAAGAAACCGATCCGGTACTGCCAGGTCGATGTCGGTGAGTCGCAAGCCCGCGGAATCGTGTGCGGGGCGACGAACTTCGCGGTAGGAGACCTCGTCGTCACCGCACTACCCGGGGTAGTCCTTCCGGGTGGCTTCGCGATCTCCGCTCGCAAGACCTACGACCGCATCTCCGACGGCATGATCTGCTCGACGCGCGAACTCGGTCTCGGCGACGAGCACACCGGCATTTTGGTTCTCAGCGCTGACCTGAGTGCCGCTCCCGGCGCGGCCGCGGTCACGGCGCTCGGGCTCGACGATCCGGTGTTCGAACTGGAGATCACTCCCGACCGTGGCGATCTACTGTCCGTTCGCGGTCTGGCCCGAGAAATAGGCCTGGGCCTCGGAGTCCCGAGCACCGATCCTGGTCGAGTCGACCCGCCGTTGACCAGTGGCCCGCCGTCCTACGAGATCCGGGTCGAGGACACCACGGGCTGCGACCGGTTCGTCGGACTCGTCTTGACCGGCCTCGATCCGGGCGCCCCGAGCCCGGCCTGGCTTCAGCGTCGGCTCACCCAAGCCGGCATCCGCACGGTCAGCCTGGCCGTCGATGTGACGAACTTCGTCATGGTCGAACTGGGTCAGCCGATGCACGCCTTCGACCTCGATCTGCTCACCGGCCCGTTGGTTGTCCGGCGAGGCACGGCAGGTGAGCATCTGATCACCCTTGACGGTGTCCAGCGCAACCTGTCCGAGGCGGATCTGCTGATCACCGACGACACCGGCCCGATCGGGCTGGCTGCCGTGATGGGCGGCCGGTCCACCGAGATCCATGACGCAACCACCGGCCTCCTACTCGAGGCAGCGCACTGGGACCCGGTCACGGTCTCGCGCACCTCACGTGGGCACGGCCTGTTCAGCGAGGCCGCTCGCCGGTTCGAGCGCGGTGTGGACCCGGAGATGACCACCGCCGCGATCGCCCGGGCGGCGCAACTGTTGACGCAGTACGGCGGTGCCAAGCCGGCCGGCAGCGTCGTCGATGTCGACAACCGGACCTTGCGCGCGCCGGTTGTTCTCGACGTCTCGTTGCCCTCCCGGGTGGCCGGCGTGGACTACTCCGTCGAGCATGTCTGCGATGTCCTGACCAGGCTCGGTGCGGCCGTCGTCAGCGGGAGCCACAGCGGCGAGGTGTTTGAAGTGCTGCCACCGAGTTGGCGCATGGATCTGGTCGATCCGCATGACGTCGTCGAAGAGATCGTCCGGTTGTCCGGCTACGACCAAGTCCCCTCGGTGTTGCCGGTGGCCCCGGCCGGGCGCGGGCTGACGGCCGGCCAAAGGCGACGGCGCAGCATCGCCCGCTCCTTGGCCGATCAGGGGTACGTCGAGTCGCCCGCGTACCCGTTTCTCGATCCGGCGGTCTTCGACGCGCTGCGCCTGCCCGATGATGACGAGCGCCGCAAGGCCCTGCGACTTGCCAACCCCATCTCCGAGACCGAGCCGCTGATGCGAACCACGCTGCTGCCAGGCTTGCTCAAGACGTTGCGTCGCAACCTCGGCAGGGGCCAGCGTGACGTGGCGCTGTTCGAGATCGGATTGGTCGTACGGCCCACCGGCGAGGCTGCCCGCGCGCCGGTCCTGCCCGTGAGCAGCCGCCCCGATGACGAGCAGATCGCTGCGCTGAAGGCTGCGGTGCCGCGGCAACCCTGGCGGGTCGGGCTGCTGGCGGTCGGTGCCGCCGAGCTTTCGGGCTGGTGGGGGAAGGGGCGACCGGTCGATTGGACTGATGTGTTGGCCGCCGTGGCCGAGATCGGAACCGCCGCCGGAGTCCGGATCCGCAGTAGCGCCGACGAGCACGCGCCCTGGCATCCGGGTCGATGCGCGGCCCTGCTCGTCATGGGCACCGACGGAGCCGACCTCGTGATCGGTCATGCCGGCGAACTGCATCCCGGCGTCTGTGCGGCCATGGACGTGCCTGCCGGCACCGTCGCGGCCGAACTGGAACTCGATCTGCTTCCACCATCGGCGGCAGCGACCGCGCCCATCCTGTCGGCCTACCCGCCGGTACTGCTCGACCTCGCGGTGATGGTCCCGGCAGATGTCCCCGCGGCCGCCGTCGAAGCGGCCATCCGCGAGGGGGCCGGACAGCTGCTGGACGAGCTGCGCCTGTTCGACGACTACTCCGGCGCGCAGGTCGGTCAGGGACAGCGCTCGCTCGCATTTGCTCTGCAGTTCCGGGCCCCGGACCGGACCCTGACCGGCACCGAAGCCACCGAAGCCCGCGATGCCGCCGTGGCAGAGGCCCACCGCCGTACGGGCGCAGTGCTGCGCGGATAGATCTCCGCCCAAGTCTGTAATGACCCGGTCTGCGGCCGGTCGGCAGGCGTGCCTCAGCCGATGAGTTCGGGGAGCCTGCGCGCCGTATCACTGCCCGGAGCTGCGGTGTAGATGACCAGGTGCAGATCCGGATGGTCGGACAGGGCGAGCCGATGATGCTCGAGGACGAGGGTTCCGGCTCGTGGGTGCTGGAAGCGCCGCTGCGTGGAGGCGAACTGATCGACGTCGTGGCTGGCCCAGCCAACCCGAAAATGTTCGCTGACCTTGTGCAGTCGCTGGATGAGCGCGGCGAAGGTCGGCTCATGGACGCGGGAGCCCGCTTCGGCCCGGAACTGGGTCAGGAAGCGTCGGCTGTCGGTTCTCCAGTCCACGAGGAGCTCGCGGACGTAGGGATCGGTAAACACCAGCCACAAGAGGTTGCGGTCGGCCGCCGGGACGGTGGCGACGTTGGGATAGAGAGCCGCGTAGGCACGGTTCCATCCCAGGATCGACCAGCACGGGGTTATGGCATAGGCAGGCGAGGTTTCCAGGGCATCGATGAGGCGCTGGGCATGCGCCGGCATGGCAGCCGCGTGCCGCTGGAGCGGGGCCTCCGTCGCATGATCGGTCAGCCGGAGAACGTAGGCGTGCTCGGCCGTGGACATCCGCAGCGTCCGGGCCAGCGCGTCCATCACCTGTCGCGAGGGCTTGATGTCCCGGCCCTGCTCGAGCCACGTGTACCAGGTCAGGCTGACTCCCGACAGCAGCGAGACCTCACGTCGTAGGCCTGGAGTGCGCCGCTGACCCGTGGCCTGCAGACCCACCTGGCTCGGGGCGATGTGCCTTCGCCTAGTCCTGAGGAAGTCGGCGAGTTCGGTTCTAGCGGGTTCCTCGGCAGGCATCTGATTCAGGCTCCCCGGTCGCGCAACGGTAGTAGTGCCGATACCAGTATGAACAGTGTTCTTGTCGGCGCCCTTGGACGGCGCCAGCCTTCATCCATGCGACATGAAACTTCCAGTCCACGGCCCCGAAGTCGCGTGGTGACCGACGGATTGGAGGCGACCGCAGCACGCGGGCTGCTGCGGGCGGCCGGCTTGAGCGATGTCGATCTAGGCAAGCCGCAGGTTGGGGTGGCCTCGTCCTGGAACGAGATCACACCGTGCAATCTCAGCCTCGACCGGCTCGCCCAGGCGGTGAAGGAAGGAGTCCACGCGGCCGGCGGCTATCCCTTCCAGTTCGGCACCATCTCCGTGAGTGACGGCATCTCGATGGGTCACGAGGGCATGCACTATTCGTTGGTCTCGCGGGAGGTGATCGCGGACAGCGTGGAGACCGTG
>JACCUF010000072.1 GCA_013811975.1 Geodermatophilaceae bacterium
CCGCGTGCCCAGGCGGTACGTGTTGACCGGCGCGCCCGGGAGCGGCAAGACGGCGCTGCTCAGCGCTCTACGTTTGCGCGGCCACGTCGTCATCGAGGAAGCCGCGACCGACGTCATAACCCGGCAGCAGGCCGGTGGCAGCGACGAACCGTGGCTGTGCGATGACTTCATCGACCTGATCGTCCGGCTCCAGCAGCAGCGCCAGAGGGCACCGGTCCGCGCCACGGTCGCCGTGCAGCTCTATGACCGGTCGCCACTATGCACCCTCGCGCTGGCGCACTACCTCGGCCGGCCCGTCACGCCCGTGCTGGCTCAGGAGGTGAGCAGGGTGCTGCGCGAACAGGTGTACGAGCCGACGGTGTTTCTGCTACGTCCGCTCGGCTTCATCGAGCCGACAGCCGCGCGCCGGATCAGCTACGCGGACTCGCTGGCCTTCGAGCAGGTACACGAAGCGGTTTACCAGGAGCACGGGTTCGAACTCGTCGATGTGCCGGCCAGTTCCCTGTCCGATCGCATAGCCGTCGTGGAAGCGCAGATCGCGGCCGAGGAAAAATAGTGGTGGCGGCCAGAGCCTTCGCCCGCAACAGGATCGGTTTGCGGGACGGCCCGTCGCCGATGTCGCACCGCAAGCCGATGTCGCACCGCAAGCCGGTCGGTAAGAGCTGGCTGAACCGTTGGGAGCTGTCCGCACTCTCTCGCCTACGATTCTGTGGTGGGTAGTGACCTGAGTAGCTCTACGAGCGGCAGCCGACTTGTCGTGTTGGGCAGTTGTGGTGCGTGGCCGGAGCCGGGACGTGCCTGCAGCGGGTACGTCCTGGAGCATGCGGGGTTCCGCATCGTGATCGACCTGGGCTACGGCACGCTGGCGCGGCTTCTTCAGCACCTCGGGTCGACGTCTGCGGACGGCGTCGATGCGGTTGTCATCACGCACAAGCATCCCGATCACATGCTCGACCTGCACGGTCTCTTCCGGGCCCGGTGGTTTTCCGGACGCACTGACACGCCGATAGCCGTCTACGCCGCCGAGGGCGTTCGGGAACGGTTGATTGGTCTCGAGGAAGACGACGACGGAGCCATCGATCAGGTCTTCGCCTGGCACAGGCTTCCCGGGAAGCGCTATCAGCTTGGGCCGTTTCGGCTGGACAGTTGGGTCTTGCCTCACTTCGTGCCCAACGCGGGTGTCAGGTTCACGGCAGACGACCTCACCGTCGCCTACACGGGCGATACCGGCCCTGACCCGGCCCTGGCCGAGCTCGGTCGAGACGCCGACCTCTTCATCGTCGAGGCAACCGATCGTCACCAGCATGAAACCGCACCCGCTGGCCGACCGCGCCTGCATCTGACAGCGCGTGATGCCGGCGAAGCCGCAAGCGCAGCCGGCGCGCGGCGGCTCATGCTCAGCCACTTCTGGCCCGACAACGACAGGCAGCTGTCTCGGGAGGCCGCCAGCCACGTCTTTGATGGACAGATTCTCCTCGCTGACGAAGGACTGACGGTTGCCTTGGACTAATCCGTGCGCACGCTCGGGGTTCTTGCAGAACCAGTGCTCTCGGCGGTTCTCTCCCATCCTGTTGGCCGCCCGCCACCGGGTTGCCCACGACGGGGGTCCGGGGCAACCACCGATGACAGGATGCCGATGACACCGTGCGAGGGGAAGGACTATGGATGGCTGCCACGCCAGAGCCTCGCTTCCCGGACGCCACCGGCGATGAGAGTCTCGTCCTTCTCGGTTGCGTACCAGGACCGATCCCGACTTCTGCCGGCCGCGGAGGCGTTCCCGTCCCTTACGCCGAGGACGCCGAGTTGCGAACGAGCGGTATCCATAACGGGGCAACGGCTTCCCAGACGTTCCCGAGGACTACGAGAAGCTCGACGTTGAGCCGCCACCTTGCAGTGGTCCACGTCGATGACGTGGCCACCGCGGTGTTGGTCGCCCTGGACACCGGTTCCGCGGCCGGCCAGCCGGTCAATATCGCCGAGTCGGAGGCCGTGCCACTGCGCGACTGGATGCGTCAGATCGCAACCGGCGCGGGTGCCGAGGCCGAGTTCGTCCAGGTGCCCGACGCCGCGCTTCCGGCCGATCTCGCGCTGACCGGTGCGATCGCCCAAGACATGTCTGCAGCAGTAGACCGAGCGCGCGACTTACTCGGGTGGTCGGTGAGCGATCCG
>JACCUF010000046.1 GCA_013811975.1 Geodermatophilaceae bacterium
ATTCAGCGCTATCCGCGCCGTCGCTGGGGACGGCTGGGTCCACAGGAACGCCGCCCTCGGGACCCGCCGGCGCCCCCGTCGGCGGACGTTTCCGTGCGCCGGCGACTCGGCCGCGACCTGCCGGCCGGCGTCCGCCTCGGTTACTCGCCACCTACCTGATCACTCCAGTCTTCTTCGTATCCGCGGGTCACTCTCGTTCTCCACGTCGCATGGGCGCATCGGCCCGATCGCCTACCGTCGCAGGGGTGACAGGACTTGAACCTGCAACCTGCGGTTTTGGAGACCGCTGCTCTACCAATTGAGCCACACCCCTCGGCCGAGCACGCCAACCTGTCAGGGGCAACGAGGGCTGATCGTGGGCAAGCCGATTAAGGGGTCGCTAGCCCCAGGAGCACGAGTGTACGGGAGTCAACCCGATCGCTTCCACTGCCGGGGCGGGGCCCCGTGCGAACATAGGCGGCATGGCCTCTCCTGAGCCCGTCCGCAGCACGCCGACCGCGCCGGTGATCGTGGCGTCGGTGTCCACTGGGCAGCCGCTGCCCACTCCTACCGCCAGTTCCCGAATATCTCGTCGGGCCGGATCGATTGCGCCCTCGGCGACGTTGGCAGTCGATGCCAGGGCCAAGGCACTGAAGGCTGCCGGTCGGCCGGTGATCGGGTTCGGGGCCGGTGAGCCCGACTTCGCCACGCCGCAGCACATCGTCGAGGCCGCGGCTGCGGCATGCCGGGAGCCACGCTTTCATCGGTACACCCCCGCCGCCGGCCTGCCCGAGCTTCGTGAGGCGATCGCGGCAGCTACCCAGCGCAACTCCGGCCTGGTCTGCACCGCCGGGGACGTATTGGTCACCAATGGCGGCAAGCAGGCGGTCTACGAGGCGATGGCGGTTCTCCTGGACCCAGGCGACGAAGTCCTGCTGCCGGCCCCGTACTGGACGACCTATCCCGAGGCGATCCGGTTGGCCGGCGGCGTTCCGGTCGAAGTGATCACCGACGAGAGCACCGGCTATCTGGCATCGGTCGACCAACTGGCCGCCTACGTCACCCCCCGTACCAAGATGCTGCTGTTCTGCTCACCGAGCAACCCGACCGGTGCGGTCTA
The DNA here is from genome assembly GCA_013811975.1 of Geodermatophilaceae bacterium. Lineage (GTDB taxonomy): Bacteria > Actinomycetota > Actinomycetes > Mycobacteriales > Geodermatophilaceae > JACCQS01. The sequence continues at coordinate 1,100 of JACCUF010000046.1, forward strand.
CCCGCCGGACCAGGTCGCCGAGATCGGCCGCTGGGCACTCGAGCAGGGGCTGTGGGTGGTCACCGACGAGATCTACGAGCACCTCGTGTACGGCGACGCGCAACACATCTCGATGCCGGTCGCCATCCCTGATCTGGCGCAGAAGTGCGTTGTGGTCAACGGGGTGGCCAAGACCTATGCGATGACTGGCTGGCGGGTGGGCTGGATGATCGCGCCCGCCGACGTCATCACCGCCGCGACCAATCTGCACTCGCACTCGACCTCCAACGTCGCGAACGTCTCCCAGGCTGCAGCACTGGCAGCCCTCAACGGCGGGCTGGACGATGTCGTGAGAATGCGATCGGCCTTCGACCGACGTCGTCAGCTGATGGTGTCCATGCTTCGGGAGATCCCGGGTGTGGCCTGCCCCGAACCTCAGGGCGCCTTCTACGCCTATCCCTGCGTCCGGACCCTGCTCGGACGGGAGCTACGCGGCCGTACCCCGAGTACGAGTGCGGAGTTGGCCGCCTTGATCCTGGATGAGGTCGAGGTCGCCGCCGTACCTGGCGAGGCATTCGGCACCGACGGTTATCTGCGGCTCTCGTACGCGCTCGGCGACGACGACCTGGTCGAGGGCGTCACCCGGATCCAGGGTTTGCTCACCGAACTGGGTTGACCGAAAACTGTGCTGACCGCGGCCCGATCAGCCGAAGGCCCCGGCCTCATCGAGGATCTTGACGGCTGCTGGCAGCTCGGACAACGCAGCAGCGACATCGTCGGGCACGGCGATCTGCCATGCCTGGGCGTTGATGTAGCAGCGCAGCGCGCGGTCGAACTCGTCCGCTCCGGCGGCATCGCGGGCGGCGGTCAGCACCGCTCCTCCCTTGCCGTAGACGACATCGAAGTACTCGTCGGCGTCGGGGAAGTCGCTCATCGAGTCGCCGATGTCGCCCGGAATCTCCAGATCCGTGCCATCCCGCGCCGGCTCACCGACCAGCCCCTCGGCATAGGAGGCAAAGGCCTCGTCCAGCCACGGATCGCGGAACTGCGAGTTTCCGATCATCCCGTAGAACCACATGTGCGCGATCTCGTGCACCAGGATGACCCGGCTCGGTGAGGCCAACAGGATCGAGGACGGGTACTCGATGCCGCCGCCGAAGTTCGGCAGCACCGGGATCGTGAGCGTGTCGTACGGAAACGGCCCGAAGAACTCCTCGAAGTCCTCGATCAGCGAGGCCGCGTCCTCGGCCAGTTCTGCTGCGTCGGTCGCAGCGTCGGGCAGTACCCCGACCGTGATCTCGGTATCGCCTGCGGCTGCCCCTTCGGTGTCGAACCTTCCGACGGCCACACTGACATCGCGCGCGGCGGTCTCGCTCGAGGTCCAGACGCGCCGTCCGTCCCCGGCCGGCTCCGGCCGGTCCTGTGCGCCGGTCATCAGAACCTCGAGGTCCTCGGGTGCCTCCACGCTGATCGTCGTGTCCGCCGCCTGGCTGGTGGAGGTCTCTCCGAGCACCGTCACCAGCGGATCCCGGCTCCAGCCCACTCCCGGCTCCCAGGAGAGCAATGGAAACCCGCTGGCCCACCAGGACAGGCCGTCGGCGGTCCCGTATCGATCGAATGTGCCGTCACCGAGTTCCAGTTCAAAATCCAGGGAGACCTCGACGCTGTTCCCGGCTTCGACCTCCTCGGTCAACCTGACGACCAGCAATCCACCCGGCGTCGTGGGATAGGCATCGGCAGACTCGTACCCGAAGTCGTCGACCTCCTTGCCGGTGACGTCGGTGACGGTCAGCTCGTTTCCGAACGGCGCAGAGACTGGGCTGTTCGGGATCAGCCGGAACACGAGTTCGTCGGTCGGCAGATCGGGGGTGAAGGTGACCGTCTCGGTCCCGGTGACGATCCGCAGGTTCTCGGCCAAGGAAAACTCCAGAGCGATCACCGGGCGATCCTCGGCGGGTGCGACCGCCTCGGAGGGACAGTCCGCATCGGGGTCCACACGGTCATCGATGGTCCTGCCCGACGGGTCGGGGGGAAAGTCGAGACCGTCGGGAGCTGCGGCACAACCGGCCAGGAGCATTCCGAGGGACAGCAATCCGGCGAGTGCAACGGTTGGGTGTGGCCGGCGGAAGGTCATCCGGATCAGGGCAGGACGACGACGGCGCGAGCCATGGACAGTACCTTGTCGGCACCGCAGCGGACGATGATGTCGACCCGGACACGATGGTCTGGCAGTTTCTTTGCAACCCGAGCGCTCACCACGAGTTCGGCTCCGTCCTCGTCATCGGGGACGATCACCGGGCGCGAGAACCGGACCGCGTACTCGACCACCGCGCCGGGATTTCTCACCCAGTCGGTGACGATGCGGGCCGCGATGGCCATGGTCAACATGCCGTGCGCGATGACGTCGGGCAACCCCGCCGCACGGGCGGCGCGTTCGTTCCAGTGGATGACGTTGAAGTCGCCGGAGGCCCCGCTGTAGCGGACGAGGTCGGCTCGCCGGACGCGAGTCCGGATCTCAGGCAGCTCGGTGCCCTCGGCCACGCTGTCGTAGGCGAGGGCGGTCGTTGGCAGGGCGCTGACCATCAAGCCTTACTCGGGTCGGAGGTGGCCACGCCAGAGGTGCCGCGGGCAACCAGCATGGAGTACGCGGTCACGACCGGCTCGCCGTCTTCGGTGCTGACGTCCACCCGGGTGCTGATCAGGTCGTTGCCGGCCGCAGCCTGGATGTTGTCCACGGTCAGAACGCCGATCAGCCGGTCACCTGCACGCACCGGCCGGGTCACGACGAAGCGCTGCTGACCGTGCACCACCTTGGTGTAGTCCAGACCGAGTTCCGGATCGAAGATGACCTGCTCACCAATTCGTGCAGTGATCACGATGGGGAATGTCGGTGGCGCGATGACATCCTGATGCCCCGCCGCACGGGCGGCGCCTCGATCGCGGTAGACCGGATTCGGATCGCCGATCGCATCGGCGAACTCGCGGATCTTCTCCCGACCGACCTCGTAGACCTCCACCGCCGGGTACGTCCGGCCGATGAAGGCGGGGTCGAGAGGCATCTCCGTCGTGCCGACGGCCTAGCGCGTCTCGCGGTGGACCTGGTGAATTCGGCAATGCGGGCAGAACTTCTTGATCTCCAGCCGGTCGGGATCGTTGCGCCGGTTCTTCCTGGTGATGTAGTTGCGGTGCTTGCACTCCTGGCAGGCCAGCGTGATCTTGGGACGGACATCGGTGGCGGCCACGGGGTACATGCCTTTCTTGGACAACGGAGGGCTGGATTTACTGTTGAACAACTGTGCTACTTCGGGTGTCGAGCTAGTTCGGTGTTGTCCTGTTTCGGTGTTGAGCTACCTCGATGGTAGCGGTGCCCGGACTTGAACCGGGGACACAGCGATTATGAGCCGCTTGCTCTACCTGACTGAGCTACACCGCCGGGAACAGTTGAGCGAGCCCCCTTACGGAATCGAACCGTAGACCTTTTCCTTACCATGGAAACGCTCTGCCGACTGAGCTAAGGGGGCCGCAAACCCGTCTCGGGCGCGCGAGCGACGATACACAACCGCTTTCCAGGAGCTGCATCTGATGGTCCGATCTGATCGGATCGCATCCCCGACGACTAGCGAATGATGTAGAGCTTGCGCTGGCTGCGGTCCTGGTCTACCGGCTGGGTAGCCGTACGCGCAGTGAGCCAGCTGGCGAGATTGGCTTCGCTCAGGGGGCGGCTGACCAGGTAACCCTGCAGGAAGTCGACGTTCATGTTCGCAAGAAGATGACGGGTGAGTTCGTCCTCGACCCCCTCGGCGACGACTCGCAGGCCCAGGTTGTGCGCCAGATCGATGATCGACCGGGCGATCGTCTTGGTTCCTGGATCGGTGCTCATGCTGAGTACGAAGGACTTGTCGATCTTGACCTCGTCGATGGGAAGCCTGCGCAGGTAGGAAAGCGAGGAGTACCCCGTACCGAAGTCATCGACGGACAGCCCCACGCCGAGTTCGTGCAAGTGGTTGAGTGCTGGAAGGGCCATCTCATCCCCGATGACGCTGCCCTCGGTGATCTCGAAGGTAAGCAACTCCGGCGGGAACCCGTGCTCGGCGAGAGTTTCGGCGACTTCGTCGACGAATCCCGGTTCCACCAGGCACGCCGCGGAGAGATTGACCGCCATCGAGATCACGACGCCTTCGTCGAGCCATGCCTGACAGCGCTGCAACGCGGTACGCAGTACTCGACGGGTAAGCGGGGTGATCTGATCGATCCGCTCGGCAAGTGGGATGAACTCATCCGGTGTGATCGGTCCAAGCTGAGGATGAGTCCACCGGGACAGGAGCTCGACGGCGGCGATCTCGCCAGTGGCCGTGCCCACGATGGGCTGGAACACCACCGTGATCTGCGAACTCTCGATGGCCTCCGGAAGATCGGCCCCGAGCTGCAGCAACCGCATGCTCTGCTCGTCCATGGCCGAGCTGTACGTGGCCGTGGACAGCCCGCGCGTACGAGCAGCCAGGACAGCGACGTCGGCGTGCTGCAGCAAGGGCCCGGCTGAGCAGCCATGCAGTGGGGCGACCGCGACGCCGAGAGTGAGGTCGGCGGTAAGCTGAAGACCGGCGACCTGCACGCGGCTGGACACCGCGCGGGACAACCGCGTGGCCTCGGTCTCGGCGCGGTCGAGGTTGGCGTCGGCCAACATGATGGCGAACTGAGCCCCGCCGACCCTGGCCACTCGCGCGTCCGGTGGAGCGTGTTCCTGCAGGGCTGAGGCGATCACCCGCAGCAACTCGTCACCGGCGGCATGTCCGAGGGTCTCGTTGACCTGAGCGAACCCATCGATGTCGGCCATGAGCAGGGCCAGCCGCCGATGCACCGGATCGGCATCGAGATGGGCATCGATCATCGCGGTCAGCCAGAACCGGTTCGGTAGATCGGTGACCTGGTCATGCGCGGCGTCGTAGCGGATCTTGTCCTGCAGCTGCCGCTGACGCAGGGCCGCCGCGACGTGCGTGGCCAAGGACTGCATCAACTCGACGTCGGTAGCGGTGAACTGCAGGACGTCCCCGTTTCGGTCACACACCTCGAGGTAGCCGAGCTCGGCAGTCTCGGTCTCCAGTGGGACGCACAGCAACTCGGTGACCCCGCGCCGGCGCAGACCGCGGAGATCTTGCTGGTTCGCCCGAGCTTCGTTGATGAGCCTGGCGCCCTGGCCGGCGGTCGTCTGCAGGCGGATCGCGTCGTCCGGGTCATCCGGGCCTGGATAGCCGGCCGACCCGTCGTCAGTACTGACAACGGCCAGTGAGCGCGGCCCCTGGTCCAAGTGGGAGGGCAGCCACAACGCGGCGCGGGCGGCGTTGAACTTCTCGCGTATTGCCTGGAGAATGACCGTCTCGCTGTCCCGATCGTTTCCCGCGTTCTGGACCATCTCCGCGAAGTCGTACACCTCGGCCAGGCTCCGCCGGTCCTGCGCCGCAGCGGCATACCGGCGGTAGAGCAGCACGAACAGGCCCAGCAAACCCACGGCCAGCACCGCAGCCCATGGCGTGACCTCGATGAGAAGCAGGACCACGATGCCGAGGGCGGCGGCCATCGGCACGATCGCGAGCAAGGGAATCACCATGGCAAACCAGAAGCTACGGCTGACCGAGCCCTCGGTGATCAGGATCGCGAGCGCGATACAGCAGACGCCGACCGCGCCCGTGACGAGAAGCGCGGCAATGACGCCAAGCCACATGAGGGGAGAGACCACCTCGGTCAAGTCAACATCGCGGAGCAGCCAGCCAGCCAGTGCCGCCTCGACAACGGCAACAGCGACATTGAATATGACCTTGCCTGGCGGGTATCCGTTCTTGATGACGACTACCGCCACCGCGACTGCGCGGGCGGTGACGGTGGGGGTGGGTCCGAACAGGAACAGCCCCATAACCATCGGGATCTCGCTGGTCGCCCAGGACACCGTCTGCTTACGGAGTTCGAAATGGATGATGGTGAGTTCGGACAGCACGAAGGCGGGGACTAGGGCGAGCCAGGTAGGGCTGTCAGGGAGGGAGAGCTGCGCCCCAGTCGCGAGCAGGAACACGACGGTCACCGCAAGAGCGAGCGCGAAAGTAGGGGGCAGCCAAGGCAGAATAGCCGCTCGACGTGAAGGCACGGGAACACCGGATACGTGAGATGTCACGGGCGACCTGCCCTTCCCCCGCGGCTAGCTCTCAGGCTAGCAAAAGCCCGCCCGCCACGCTGTCAAGCGAAGCGGCCCAAAGATCTGGGGGTTTCAGCTACGACCCCAACGACCGTTGCGACCCCAGCGACCGTTCCGACCCCAGCGACCGTTGCGACTCATGATGTTGCCTCTCTGTGGTTACGTATGAACTCGGAGTAACTAAGCGGCGAGCAACTCGTTAGGCAGGCGGGACCACGATCTGCTCGACAACCTGCCGCGGAAGGAGGCGGGCACCCGGGTGGAGTGCCTTCCCATTCCGTGCGGACTGCCGTGGCAATCGTGCACAACCTTGCAAGAAACACCGCGCACGGCAGATCCGTTCGAACTGACGACGCGTGCCATCACCGATGGTAGGCTGAACATAGCCCTCTGTAGTAGCTTGAGCCCCAACTTGATGCGTTTGGCATCCTGTGGATGTTCTGCGCGCGCCGCGCGCTTCGGCCCGTAGGGTTCGTCTGTGTTCCGCTCAACGCCTGAAAAAAGCCAACTGCGGCAACGCTTTTCGCGTCCCGTCGATGTCGGCTCATCGCTTCCTTTCGTCTTGCTCTGCTGGATGATCGCGGCGCTGATGACCTTCGGCGGAATCGCCGCCTCGGACGCTTTCCTCAAGCAGGTGGACGTGCAGACCGTCTGTGACGGTGCTGCGCTCGCGGCGGCCAACGAAGTGGCGCCGGTTTCCGCCTACTCCGGGAACGGGATCGCCCTGGGGTTACCTCTTGATCAGCAGACTGCTACCCAGGCAATCGCCGACTATCTCGCGGATGGCGGCACCGACCTGGATGCCTGGGCAGCCACGACCACCGGGGTCGAAGTCACGGTGACGTGCACGCGGAACGTCCAGATCGCTTTCGGTTGGCTGTTCCTGGCCGGCGACAGCTTGAAGCGCACGGCGGTGGCCAGCGCCCAAGCCCCCACGCTCTGAGCGCGGACCCGCCGAGTCGGCGAATCCTGCCGAGACGGGTGAACAAGAGTGGCAGCTGTTGGGTTCGAACCAACGTAGGCGAAGCCGACGGTTTTACAGACCGTTCCCTTTGACCGCTCGGGCAAGCTGCCGTGCACACCTGGTCGGGTGCCGGTAGGAGAGAGTAACGACCCTCTCGAACTACTCTGCACCCACCGTGACCCGTTTCCCGTGCGACCACGTACGGGCCGAGCTTCCAGGAGGCAATCGTGGCCGACCCGTCGTTCGACGTGGTGAGCAAGGTGGAGCGACAGGAGATCGACAACGCCCTGAACCAGACCGCCAAGGAACTGGCTCAACGCTTCGATTTTCGCGGGGCGAATGCCGGCATCGAGTGGGCCGGGGAGGCCGGAGTCACGATCCAGGCCGACACCGAGGAGCGTGTGATGGCTGCGATCGAGGTCTTCAAGGAGAAGCTCATCAAACGCGGCATCTCGCTGAAGTCGCTCGAGGTCGGCGAGCCCGCCCAGTCGGGCAAGACCTATCGGGTGGCCAACACCATCGCCCAAGGCATCAATGCCGAGCAGGCCAAGAAGATCGCCAAGACGATCCGGGACGAGGGACCCAAGGGCGTGCAGGCCCAGATACAGGGCGATCAACTCCGGGTGAGCGCCAAAAAAAAGGACCACCTACAAGAGGTCATTGCGCTGCTGAAGGGCGGTGACTTCGGGGTTGCCCTGCAGTTCACCAACTACCGCTGAGCACGGGCAGGGTCAAAGCTGACCGAGTTGGCGGGCCTGCTCTTCCAGCCGGGCGATCCGGTGTTCCATCGGCGGATGGGTGGCGAACATCTGAGCCATGCCGCCGGCCCGGAAGGGGTTGGCGATCATCAGGTGACTGGTGGTGACCAGCCGATCTTCCTGCGGCAGTGGCAGCGCCTTGGTTCCCTGGTCGAGCTTGCGCAGCGCCCGGGCCAGGGCCAGCGGGTCCTGGGACAGCCGGGCGCCTGAGGCGTCGGCCTGGTACTCCCGGCTGCGGCTGACCGCCATCTGCACGAGTCCGGCCGCGACCGGACCCAGGAAGACCAGCAGCAGGCTGCCCAGGGCGTTACCGCCACCTCGGTCGCCGCGGCCACCGAACATCGCGCTGAACATCGCCATGTGCGCCAGGTAGGTGATGACGGTGGCCATCGCCCCGGCGACCGAGGAGATCAGGATGTCGCGGTTGTAGACGTGGGACAGCTCGTGAGCCAAGACCCCACGCAACTCCTGCGGATCCAGGATCTTTACGATCCCCTCCGTCACACAGACCGCGGCATTGCGGGGGTTACGGCCAGTGGCAAACGCGTTGGGCTGGTTGGTGGGGCTGACATACAAACGGGGCATCGGCTGATGCGCTTCAGTGGCCAATTCCCGGACGATCGCGTACAGCCCCGGCGCTTGCGTCTGGCTGACCGGATAAGCACGCATGGCCTTGAGGGCGAGCTTGTCGGAGAAGAAGTATGCGTATCCGTTCACGCCCAACGCGAGAACGAGGGCGATGAGCAGGCCGGAACGGCCGAAGAAGCTCCCCACCAGCAGGATCAGCCCACCCATGACGCCGAGCAGCAGAGCGGTCTTCAGCCCGTTGTTCCAGCGATGCACGCCCTGATCAACGCCTCGTGGTGTGGCGGCGTTCCCCACCTCCGGCCACCTCTGGCCACCACCGCTGGTCAACCCCCGGAGGGAGCCAGCAGGGGGGCGGCGCCGATGATCAGGTCCGGCCAGAAGCCGGCGGCCAGTGCCAGCGCCGCCAGCACCGCGACCAGGACTCCGGTCGCGGTCGATACAGATGGGCCCGGACGAGCCTGCGCGACGATTGGCGATTCGGTGCGGCCAGGCCCGGCGGTGCGGGCGAACAGGGCGGCGGCGACGCGGACGTAATAGACGAACGCGACAACGGTATTGATAGCCACCAGGATCCCGAGCCAGCCCGCATCCCCGGTGAAGGCGGCCCGGACAACGACCACCTTGCCGAACAGTCCGAGCAGGGCAGGTGGCAGTCCGGCCAGCCCGATGAGGAACAGGGCAAAGGCGGCTGCTATCCGCGGATGATCCCCGGCCAGCCCTCGAATCGACTCGATCGAGGGTCCATCCCGCGCGGCGTTGTCAGTCCCGGTGCTACCCGTGATTGCGGCGATGCACGCGAAGGAACCCACCGTCATCAGTACGTACACCGCCAGGTAGGCCAGGGTGGCACCGGCGCCGGTCACCGCCTGATCGGATCGACCGGACAGCACGGCAAGGCCGACCAACAAGTAGCCGGTCTGCGCGATCCCGGACCAGGCCAGCAGCCGAACCAGGTGCTGCTGCCGCATAGCGACCAGGTTGCCCACGGTCATCGACACCGCCGCCAGCAGCGCGATCCAGGTGGCCGCCGCCGGCGCTCCGGCCGAGACAGCCGGGAGTACGGCGATCAGTCCGGCGATGCCACCGGCCTTGGAGACCGAGGACAGGTAGGCAGCGACCGGGATCGGAGCACCCTGATAGGTCGAGGGAGCCCAGACATGGAATGGGACCGCGCCGACCTTGAACGCCAATCCGGCCAGCAGCAGTACGACCGCAACGCCGGACAGCGCCAGGTCACCGACCCCGCCGCCGGCCGCCAGCGCCACGGCCAGAGCGTCGAGGTGCATGGTGCCGGTCAGCCCGTACAGGAATCCGATCCCCAACAGCATCAGCGCCGTCGAGGTCACCGAGACCACCAGCAACGTCAGCGCGGCCTCGATGCCAGCGGTGCAGCCGCGCCGGAAGGCAACGGCCGCATACAGCGGGACGGTCAGTGTCTCCAGCCCCACGACGAGGGTGATCAGGTCGCGCGAACCGGCCACGATGACCGCACCGATCGTGGCGGCCAACAGGACCAGGCAGTATTCCCCCGCTGGCGTGACTCCGGCTCGATCAGCCCGCAGTTGGGCCAGCGCCAGGACGAGTACGGCAGCAGCGGCCAGGCACAGCAGCACGGTGAGGAACACGGCGGTTTCGCCCAGCACGTAGGCGCACCGCACAGCTTGACCCGACCCGGCCGGTGAGCAGAACGTCCCTCGTGTCGCTGTGTCGCCCCAGGCCGCGCCAGCCGCAGCACCCAGACAGGCCAGCGCCGAGATGGCCGGCAAGACCATCCGGCGAAGCCGCAGAGGCAACACCAGGTCGGCCAGCAGGATCAGGACCAGCCCGCCGACGAGCACCAGAACGGGTGTCAGCGGCGCCCACGAGATCGATTGCCCGGCACTCATCGGCTCGCCGCCACGGCCTCGACCAGGGCGCCGACCGGCCCCCCGGTCAGCCCCAGGACCAGCGCTGGGTAGAGACCAAGAGCCAGGGTCAAAAACAGCAGGGGTACGTGGACCACCCGCTCGGTCGCCCAGAGGTCAACAGGACGAATTTCCGCCTGGTCACGGTGGCCGGAGCCGGCGGCTATCGGCCCGACGACCAGCAGCCTCAACAGGCGCAGGAAGTACGCCGCGGTCATTCCGGCCCCGATCGCGGCCACGACGCCCAGGACCGTGAACAGTTCCGCTCCTAGACCGGGGTCAGGATGCAATGCGGCGAAGACGGCCATCGCCTCCCCCCAGAATCCCGCCAGACCGGGCAGCCCCAGGCTTGCCACGCAGGCGACGACCATCGCAAAACCCAAGCGGGGTAAGCGCGCCCACAGACCGGAGCCCAGTTCGTCGAGCTCGCCGGTGCCGTACCGTGCCTTGACCGCGCCGACGAGGAAGAAGAGCAGACCCGTGATCAGACCGTGCGCGACATTGGCCAGCAGCGCGGCGTTGATCCCCACCGTCGTCAGCGTCGAGATGCCCAGCAGCACAAATCCCATGTGACCCACCGAGGAATAGGCGATCAGCCGCTTGAGATCGTTCTGGGTGAAGCAGGCCAGGGCGGCCACGACGATCCCGGTGACCGCCAGGACGGCCAGCACCGGGGCCAGCGCGCGGGCACCCTCGGGCAGGACCGGGAGCGCGATGCGGACCAACCCGTAGGTACCCATCTTCAGCTGCACACCGGCCAGCAGCACCGAGCCGACGGTCGGCGCCTCGGTGTGCGCCGGCGGCAACCAGGTGTGCAACGGCCACAGCGGGGACTTCACCGCGAATCCCACGAACAGGGCGCCGAAGGCGGCCACCTGTACGGCGGTCGAGATGCCGGCTCCACCGCGCTCGGAGAGTTCGACGAGGTCGAACGTGCCGGTCGAGGCGTAGATGAACACCAGGCCGATCAGCAGCGCGGCCGATCCGGTCAGGGTGTAGACCGCGAACTTCAGCGCCGCCGCCGCGGCACCCGGTCCGCCCCAGCGGCCGATCAGGAAGTACATCGGGATCAGCACGACCTCGAAAGCGGCGAAGAACAGCACGAGGTCCAGGGCCATGAACGTTCCCAGCGCGCCGACTTCGAGCAGCAGCACCAGCGAGCAGAACAACGCAGGCCGCTCCGGGCGCTCGACCCAGTTGTGCACCATGCCGAGCAGGGTCAGCAGGGCGGTGACCAGGATCAGCGGCACGCTGATTCCGTCCACGCCCAGGTGCAGCCGCACGTCAATGACGCTGAGCCAGGGCAGGTCGACCTCGTGTCGCGGATCCAGCACGGCACCCGCCGCGGCATCCGAGCTCGCGCCGCCTAGGCCCGGCAGCAGGAACAGGGCCGCCCCGAAGGTGGCGGCAGCCACCACCATGCCGAAGATCCGCGGACTCAGATCGGCGTCGCGCGGCCAGAGCGCCAGCATGATGGAACCGACCAGTGGCAGCCCGAGCACGAGGAGCGTCATGACAGGAATGCCAGGATCGCCAGCAGGATCGTTGTGCTCAGAATCAGGCCGGTTACCGCGAGGTTGGGCAGCCGGGGATGAGCCCGGGACAGGCCGCGGCTCATGACGCTGGTGGCCTCCGCGGCACCGTCGACCAGTCCGTCGACGCCGGCCTCGTCCAGCAGGGAGACCGCGGTTGCCAAGCCTCGGTAGGGCCGCACGATCAAGGCGTCCTGGACGTCGTCGAGATAGAGCCCGCGACGCATCGCCACGGCGACACGGCTGTATGTGCGGACCGGGCTAAGGCTTGGGGGCGACCGCCAAACGAGATATGTCGCACCGGCGCCCACAACGATGAGTGCCGAGGCGATCACGGCTTCGATCAGGTGCGGGGCCAGCGAACCGGGCAGCGGACCCGCCCCGAGCTCAGCGGCCGAACCGGCCGTCAGCGGGGAACCCAGGTAGTCCGGAAACCATCCGATCACCGCGCCGAGCGCCATCGTGGGCACCACCAGCACCAACATCGGCCATCGCATCCACGGTCCCGGATCGGCTCCGCAGCGTTGCTCTGGCCCGAAAAAGGTTCGCAGGAGCAGTCGGGTGGCGTAAGCGGCAGTGAGCAGGACCGTGCCGAGCATGCTGATCAACAGCGCAACGGCAACTGGTGAACTCGTGAGGACCGAGGACTGCCCGCTGGCGGCCTCCCAAGCCGCCTCCAGTACCCCGTCCTTGCTGAACCCACCGGACAGCGGTAGTACTCCGACCAGGGCCAACAAGCCCACCAGGGTGACGGCGAAGCTGATCGGCATCGTGCGGCGTAATCCGCCGAGCTCGCTCATCAGCGCGGTCCCCATCTGATGCAGCACAACCCCGGCGGCCAAGAACAGCAGTGCCTTGAACGCGGCGTGCGACACCAGGTGGAAGCCGCCTTGAACGTACCCGCCAGCCGCCAAGGCGCCTGTCATGTAGCCGAGTTGACTGATCGTCGACCACGCCAGAACCCGCTTGATATCGTCCTGGGCAAGCGCGCACAGGGCACCGAGGACCATCGTGATCGCGGCGCTGACTGCCAGGACCGTGAGCGTGCCGGGTGCGGCCACGAACACTGGGTACAGGCGCATTACGACGAACACTCCCGCCGCGACCATCGTCGCCGCATGGATCAATGCGCTGATCGGCGTCGGGCCCGCCATGGCGTCGGGAAGCCAAGTGTGCAGGGGGAATTGGGCGCTCTTACCCGCCACGCCGAGCAGCAGGAGGAGCGTTGCGACAGTCAGCGTTGCCGGGTCGATCGAGCCCGCGGCTGCGACGATGCCGCTGATCCGGAACGTGCCGGCAGCGCCGCCTAGCAGCAGCACGCCAAGCAGGAAGCCGATGTCCCCTGCCCGGGTGACCAGAAACGCCTTGACTGCCGCCCCCGGCGCCTCGGGCAGATGTCGATAGTGGCCGATCAAGAGGTAGGAACAAAGGCCCATCACCTCCCAGCCGACCAGAAGCGCGAGCAGGTCGCCGGAGACGACGACGAGCATCATGGCTGCGGTGAACAGGGACACCTGGGCTGCGTACGTCGGATACCTCGGGTCCTTGTGCAGGTAGCCGACCGAGTAGAGCTGCACACACAGCGCGACGACGGCCACGACGAGGACGAGTAGGCCGGTCAGGCCGTCGACCAGCACGCCGGTGGTGATGTCGATCTCCCCGAACGGCGCCAGCAGCAGGGTCGTCTCCTGTGCCAGGTTGCCGGCGGTGACGAACACGGCCATGGCGGCCACTGTGGTCATTACGGCGCCGGCCACCGCGACGGCGCGTGCGCCGCGCGTGCGCAGCCCGAGCCCCGGCAACACCCCCAGCCCTGCTGCGACGGAAGGGATGGCCACGCAACCCATCGCGGCGACCGTCGCCAAACTCATGAGCGTGGCCGCCCGTGGCCGCCGTTTTCGCGATAACTGCGCGCTTGGCGGCTTGAATCGCGCAGATATCGCGATAACGGCGCAGCCGGATTCATCGGGGCTCGGTCAACGTGTCGAGGTCGTCGATCGAGGAGGTGGCCCGCTGCCTGAACAGCTGTAACACGATGGCCAGGCCCAGGCCCACCTCGGCCGCGGTGAGCGCGATCACCATCAGCATCAGCACCTGACCGGACCTGAGGGCATCGATGAGCCACACGTCGAAGGCGACGAGATTGAGGCTCACTGCCCCCAGCATGAGCTCGACCGACATCAGTACCAGGACGAGATTGCGCCGGGCCAGCAGTCCGTACAAACCGATCGAGAACAGACCGGCCGAGACGATCAACGGATAGAGCAGATGCATTCAGCGACGCCCGTCCGCACCGACGTCTCGGCGCGTGAGCGCGATCGCCCCGATCAGCGCCGCGAGCAGCAACACCGAGAGCACCTCGAAGGGCAACACCCAGGAGCCGAACAGTGCGCGTCCGATGGTCTCCGGACTCCCCTGGCCAAAGACATCCAGGTCGAGGTAGGCGAACCGAAAGGCGTCGATCAGCGCGGCGACGAGCAGCCCGAACGCAGCGACGCCGACGACGATCGCGACCGGGCGGTTGGCGGTATTCAGGTCCGGTTGGTGGCCGATTGGCGCCTTGGTGACAGGAGCCCGAACAGGAGCAGGACCACGACGGCGCCGACGTAGATCAGGATTTGCACGATGGCCACCAGCTCGGCGGTCAGGACCAGGTACAGGCCGGCCAACCCACCCAGGGCTACGACCAGCCACAGCGCGGCGCGTACGACGTTGCGGCTGGTCACGCAGAGCAGCGCGGCACCCAGGGTGATCACCCCGATCAGGACGAAGACAATCTCACTGCCGGTGACGTCGACATAGGACGGCGCGTCGGCGGCGTGCACGGTTCGGTCCGTAGCCGCGAGGTTCGCGTCCATGCTCAGCCAGCCGCGCCGTTCGGGTCGTGTGCCGGCGGCGGCGGCGCGGTACGGGTCCACTCGGCGAGGCGATCCTTTTCATGGGTCATCTCGCGGATGTCGTACTCGGAGTACTCGAACTCCGGTGCCCAGAACAGCGCGTCGAACGGGCAGACGTCGACGCAGATCCCGCAGTACATGCATAGCGCGTAGTCGATGGCGAAGCGGTCCAACACATTCCGCTGTCGCTCACGTCCGCCCTCGACAGCCGGTGCCTGGGTTTCCTTGTGCGAGTCGATATAGATGCACCAGTCGGGGCACTCCCGGGCGCAGAGCATGCAGACGGTGCAGTTCTCCTCGAGCAGGCCGATCACGCCGCGACTGCGGGGCGGGAGTGCCGGCTGGACGTCTGGATACTGCTGCGTGCCGGTCCTGCGACCCATCGTGCGCAGGGTTATCAGCAGGCCACGAGCCAGACCGCCGCCGGGTAGATCGGTCACGAGGCCGTCACCACTACTCCAGTGAGCACCAGCTGTCCCAAGGCAATCGGCACCAGGCCCTGCCAGGCAAGTCTTTGCAACTGGTCCTCCCGGAGGCGGGGGTAGGCCACCCGGGCCCAGATGACGACGAAGGAAAGTGCGAAGATCTTCAGTATCGTCCACAGTGGACCAAGCTCGTCGGACAGGAACGGCCCCCGCCAGCCGCCGAGAAAGAGAACCGTGGTCAGAGCGCAGACAACCACGATGCCGACGTACTCCGCCAGCAGCATGAACGCGAACCGCAGGCCGCCGTACTCGGTGAGGTAGCCGAAGACCAGCTCCGAGTCGGCGAGCGGCATGTCGAAGGGCGGCCGGCGGATCTCGGCCATCCCGGCAACGAAGAAGATCACCATCGCCGGCGACTGCCATAGCAGCCACCACGGGTTCCAGGCCTCGACGATCCCGACCAGCGACAAGGTCCCAGCCGCCATCGCGACGGAGGCGGCGGCGAGAACGAACGGTAGCTCGTAGGCGAGAAGCTGTGCTGCGCCGCGTAGCCCGCCGAGCAATGAGTACTTGTTGGCACTGGCCCAGGCGGCCATCAGCATGCCGACGACGCCGACGCCGGTGACCGCGAGGGCGAAGAACAACCCGGCATCCAGGGATTCGGCCACCACGCCAGGACCGAGTGGGATGACGACGAGAACCAGGAGGTACGGGATCAGCGCGACCGCCGGGGCGAGCCGGAACACCTTCGCGTCGGCCGCTGCCGGGACGACAGCTTCCTTCTGGAGGAACTTCACGCCGTCGGCAACAAGCTGCGCCCAGCCGTGGAAGCCTCCGGCATACATCGGCCCGAGTCGACCCTGCATGTG
>JACCUF010000129.1 GCA_013811975.1 Geodermatophilaceae bacterium
GTGTGGACGATGCAGAGGTGGGGAGCTGGCACCGGGCCGCTGATGCCGTCGTGATCCCGTACGACGAGCGTCTCGAGGTGCACCAGCAGTCAGAGGACTTCACCGAGCACGATGAATGGGATTTCGCTGACACCCCGGCGGAACACTACCCGTTGCTGTTGCACGCCCCGTACTTCGAGATTTACCGCAAACAGGTCATCAAGCAGGCTGACCTGGTGATGGCCATGTATCTGCGTGGCGATGCGTTCACCCCGGAGCAGAAGGCTCGCAACTTCGCTTACTACGAAGCCCGCACGGTACGTGACTCGTCGCTGTCAGCGGCCCAGCAGGCGGTCATCGCCGCCGAGGTCGGGCATCTGGAGCTGGCCTACGACTACTGGGCCGAGACGATCTTCACCGACCTATACAACCTGCACGGCAACAGCGTCCAGGGATTGCACCTGGCCGCGCTGGCCGGTGCCTGGACGGTCGCGGTCTGCGGTTTCGGGGGAATGCGCGACCACGACGGCTGGGTCACCTTCGCCCCGAGGCTGCCTCCCAAGCTGACCTGCCTGGCATTCCGGATACTCGTGGAGGGGCGGGCCATCACGGTCGAGGTCAGCAAGGAGTCGGTGACCTATCACCTCATTGACGGCAAGGAGTTCACCAGCAACCACCATGGTCAGGAGTTCACGATCGCCGTGGACCAACCGGTGACACTGCCGATCCCTGCTGCCCCCAGCGTCGAGCCCGTCCATCAGCCGTCGGGCAGGGAGCCGATCCACCGCAACTGAGGTGTTAGCACGAGGTCAGTGCTTCCAGCGGGTGAGCGCTGCAATCTCCTCGGGGGAGGAGTCGGCAAACAACTCCATTTCGTAGCGGCGCAGTTCGACGATCGTGGTCGCGAGTTCGGGACCGAACGCCGCTCGGAGGGCGGGCTCCTTCTCGAATGCGGCGACCGCTTCCTCGAGCGAGGAAGGCAACTGGTCGATCCCGGCTGCTACGCGCTCCTGGGCGGATACGGTCGCAGGGTCGAAAGTCACCGGCTCCGGAAGCTTGGCCTCGTCGGCCAGACCCGCCAGACCGGCTGCCAGCAGCCCGGCGACGACGAGGTACGGGTTGGCTGTCGCGTCAAGGCACTTCACCTCGAGGTTGGCCGACTGATGCCGATTACCCGCCGGACCTGTGATGAAACGCAGGGCCGTCTCTCGGTTCTCCAGGCCCCAGCAGGCGAAGGCCCCGGCCCAGTGCGACGGGATCAACCGCAGGTAGGAAGCGACGCTGGGAGCACCGACGGCGAGTAGGGCCGGCAGCCGGTGCAGGATTCCGGCGCTGAAGGAGGCTGCGGTGGCCGAGAGACCGAAGCCGCCGTCCGCTCCGTTCATGACATTGGTGTCATCCGACCACAGGGACAGGTGTACGTGCGCGCCGTTGCCCACGCCATCGACGGCAACCTTGGGGGAGAAGGACACCCTCAGCCCGTGTCGGAGCGAGACCGCGCGGATGGTCTCGCGAACCAACACGAAGGTGTCGGCGGCGTCGACCGGGCTCTCGGCAGCTACCGACAGCTCCAGTTGACCGGCCCCGTATTCAGGATGGAACTGGTCCACCGAGATCCCTTGGGCAGCCAGGGCGGCGAGAACGTCGACCGAGTAGTCGGACAGCTCGCTGATCCGGGTCATGCCGTACGCCGGGCCCTGGCATCCTGCGACGAATTCGTCCCCGTCGCCGGCACTGACGACCCACTCCACCTCGAATGCCATCCAGGCAGTCAGTCCCTGCTCGGCCAGGGCCTCGACCATCCGAGCAGCCAGCAGCCGCGAGCACTGCGGGTGCGCCATGCCATCCTGGTCGTAGCGGTCCACCGGAGCCCAGGCCCAGCCCGGTTGCCCGGCCAGCACGGTGAGCCGACCGATGTCGGGGTGCAGGCGCAGGTCACCCACCGGGGACCCGGCGTGGGTGCCCGACAGGATCATGTCATCGAGCCGGAAGGCGTCGAAGACCGGCGACATGCCGACCCCCCAGGCTGCGGCGGCGGGCAGCTTGGCCACCGGCACCGACTTCACCCGGGTGATGCCCGAGTTGTCGACGAAGGTGAGGGCCACCGCAACAACTCCGGCATCCTCGAGCTCGCCCACGAATTGTGTTGCCTGCTGCTCCCGTGCGCTGCGATCGTGGCCGTCCATCGGCGAAGCTCCCGTCGGCGAATCGTCTCCTACGGCAGACCCTAGGGCTTACCAATTCATCCGACACCGGACAAACTGCAACTAGACGCGTTGCAGTGACCAGAAGGGTGCGGTTTGAGTCTGCAATCCACTGTCGACGAGCTACTTGTCGTGGACCACCACTGCCACGGTGTTCTCCGCCGCGATCTGGGGAGAGCCGAGTTCGAGTCCATGCTCACCGAGGCCAAGGGACCTGGCCCACTGAATGCAACTGTGTTCGACTCCCAGATCGGGTTCGCGCTGAGACGCTGGTGCGCTCCGGTTCTCGACCTCGAACCGCATGCCGAGCCCGAGGCTTATCTGGAGCGCCGAGCCGACCTCGGATACCAGGAGGTGACTCGTCGCTTTCTGGGTGAGGCGGGCACCGGCACCTACATCGTGGACACCGGATTTCTCCCGGAGCCAATTCTCGACCCGTCCGAGCTGGCCGCTGCCGCCGACGGGCGCTCCTTCGAGGTCGTCCGCTTAGAACAGGTCGCCGAGCAGGTAGTTGCCGAGGGAGTGGACGCCTCTCGCTTCGCCGACGCGACCCGAGAACGACTGAGCGCACGTACGGCCAAGGCGGTGGGGGTGAAATCGATCGCAGCCTACCGATCCGGCCTGGATCTTCCGGGCGAGCAACCGTCTGATGCCGAGGTCGCTGTGGCGGCCGCCCGCTGGCTAGCCGCCGTGGGTGCGGGCGCCGTCCCGCGCTGCCACGACCGAGTCCTGCACAGCTTTCTGGTCTGGGCCGGCATCGACCTGGGCAAGCCGGTGCAGTTTCATGTGGGCTTAGGAGATTCCGACACCGATCTGCGGCGCGGGAATCCGTTGCTGCTGACGCCGCTGTTGCGCGCGACCCAGAGCCGCGGCGTCCCTATCATGTTGCTGCACAACTACCCCTTTCACCGCTATGCCGGATATCTCGCGCAGGTGTTCGGTCATGTCTTCGTTGACCTCGGACTTGCTACGCACAATCTGGGCCGAAGCTCGGGGCGGGTGATCGAGGAGCTGCTGGAACTGGCGCCCTTCGGCAAGGTGCTGTTCTCCTCCGACGCCTTCGGCTTGCCGGAGCTGTACCAGCTGGGGACGCTGCTCTTCCGGCGCGGCTTGGCCAGAGCCCTGGAGAGCGGGATGGCCGACGGGAGCTGGACGGAAACCGATGCCGAGCGCATCGCCGGCATGATCCTGGCCGGCAACGCCATCCGAGCCTACCGGCTTGACTCTGGGTGACGCTCCTCGCGAAACCGACCTGGATCAGCTGCACGCTGGCCAGCTCGCACCGCTGACCAAGGAACTGCCCTGATGCCGACAGTCCACAGGGGCCAAGAGCCTGTGCTGAGGAATATCCACAGAGCCCGTTTTCGGCCCATGGTGGCTCAGTACGAGACGACGCTGAAGGCATGGACAGAACACCGAAACTACGTCTGAGCTGCCCCGGAAGTCTGATTGCGGCCGTCCCGCACCTGCTCGGCTTTCCACCTGCACAGTCGCTGGTCCTGGTGGGGCTGCGCGGTCCCCGGTCCCGGCTCGGCATCACTATGCGCACCGACCTACCCCCTGACGGACCTGAGTGGGCCCCTTCGGTCGAGGAGCTCGAGCCGCTGGCCGAG
>JACCUF010000162.1 GCA_013811975.1 Geodermatophilaceae bacterium
TAGCCGGTCATCCGCGCCTGGTCGACCACGTCATGCAGGTAGTCCCGTACCCCGCCGAAGCGCTCGAAGTAGGCCTCCATGTGAGCCTTGGCCTCCTCCGGGCTTATGCGGAGTTGCTGGGCCAGGCCATATGCCGACAGGCCGTAGGCCAGCCCGTAGCTCATCGC
The DNA here is from genome assembly GCA_013811975.1 of Geodermatophilaceae bacterium. GTDB lineage: Bacteria > Actinomycetota > Actinomycetes > Mycobacteriales > Geodermatophilaceae > JACCQS01. Next base: position 168 of record JACCUF010000162.1, read on the forward strand.
CTTGATCCGGCGTCGCATCTCGGGGTCCACCGCAGCTACCGGGATGGCGAAGGCCCGGGATGCCACGAACGAGTGCAAGTCCTCCCCCGACGCGAAAGCCTCGATCAAGCCGGCGTCCTCGGACAGGTGCGCCATGATCCGCATCTCGATCTGGCTGTAGTCGGCGGTCATCAGCGACTCGTAGCCGGGACCGACCACGAAGGTCTGCCGGATCCGACGGCCTTCGGCGGTACGGATCGGGATGTTCTGCAGGTTGGGGTCGGCTGAGGACAGTCTGCCGGTGGCGGCGACGGTCTGTTGGAAGGTGGTATGGATTCGCCCGACATCGTCGACCATGGGGATCAACCCGTCGATGACGGTCCGCAGCCGGGTTACGTCCCGGTGCCGCATCAAGTGTTCGAGGAAGGGATGCCCGGTCTGCTCCAGCAACGTGGTCAGCGACTCGGCGTCGGTCGTGTAACCGGTCTTGATCCGCTTGGTCTTAGGCAGCCCAAGATCGTCGAAGAGCACGATCTGCAGCTGCTTGGGCGACCCGAGGTTGATCTGTTGGCCGATCACCGCATAGGCATCCTCGGCGGCCGCGTTCACCCCGGCGGCGAATTCGCGTTGCAGACCGGTCAGCCGATCCTGATCGATCGCGATCCCGGCCGCCTCCATCCGCGCCAGTACGCGCGCGAGCGGCAGCTCCATCTCGGTCAGCAGTCGGGTCCCGCCCCGGCCGGCCAGCCAGTCCCCCAGCGAATCCGCCAGCTCCGAGACGGCCATCGCCGTACGGACCCCTTGCTCGGCACGTTCGATGTCGGCTGCCTCCTGGCCGCCGTCGAGGGTCAGCTGTCCGGTGTCTGTAGCCGTCGGCGTCAGATCGCGCTTCAGATAGCGCATGACCAGATCCGTTAGATCGAAGGAGCGCTGCCCCGGCATCGCGACGTAGGCGGCCAGGATCGTGTCGCTGCTGACCCCCTGAATGTCCAGTCCGTGGGCCCAGGCCGCCAGCAGGGGACCCTTGAGATCATGGATCGCCTTTGCGGCTGATTCGTCAGACAGCCAGTGCGCGAGGGCCTTCTCGTCCTCTGGGATCAGGTTGGCCATCCGCAGCCACGTGCCCTGTCCGGCCACAGTGGACAGTGCCAGCGCCTCGAGCGTTCCCGTACCCCGGCCCCAAAGACCATCCGGCGCGATGCCCATCGCGTGCGCCCCACGACCATAGAGATCCAGCCACGCGCCCAAGCCGCCCGGTGCGATCTCGTCCACGGTGACGTCGAATCCGCCCTCGGGCGATGGTTCGTCGGCACTGAGATCGGCGAACAGTCGATCACGCAACACGCGGAACTGCAGGTTGTCGAAAAGCTGGTGCACCTGCTCGCGGTCCCAGCTCGTCCAGTGCAGATCCTCCGGCCGATCGCCCAACGGGACATCGCGGACAAGCTGGGTGAGCTGACTGTTCTGCAGGACCGAGGCAAGGTGGTCGCGCAGCGCATCACCGGCCTTGCCCTTGACCTCGTCGACCCGGTCGACCAGAGCCTGCAGCGATCCGAACTCGCGGATCCACTTGGCCGCGGTCTTCTCCCCGACCCCGGGGATACCAGGCAGGTTGTCCGAGGGGTCCCCGCGAAGGGCCGCGAAGTCCGGGTACTGCGCGGGGGTCAGCCCGTACTTCGCCTCGACCTCGGCCGGGTTGAAGCGGGTCATTCCGGTGACTCCTCGGTGCGGGTAGAGGACCGTCACCAGGGGATCGACCAGCTGCAGGGCGTCGCGATCCCCGGTGCAGATCAGGACCTCCATCCCGACCTCTGTTGCCTCGGTGGCCAACGTGGCGATGACGTCGTCAGCCTCATATCCGTCCACCTCGATGGAGCGGATCCGCAGCGCAGCGAGCACTTCCTGGATCAGGCTGACCTGCCCGCGGAAGTCATCAGGAGTCTTGGTGCGGTTGGCCTTGTAGTCGGCATAGATCTCGCTGCGGAACGTCACCCGGGAGACGTCGAAGGCGACGGCGATGTGCGTGGGCGCCTCGTCGGTGAGCACCTTGATCAGCATCGAGGTGAATCCGTACACCGCATTGGTCGGCTGACCAGTCGTCGTGGAGAAGTTCTCCACCGGGTGGGAGTAGAACGCCCGATAGGCCATCGAATGGCCATCTATCAGCAGCAGCCGAGCGGGCTGGGTCAGCGCCGCCGGCTGGTCTTCGAGGACTGACTCATGACCGACTGAGGTGTCGATGCTCCCGGCCTGCCCGCGGCTTGCATTCACGGGCTCACTCTAGGGTCGGGGTGTGACAGCTTCATCTATCCGACGGGCCGGTCCACCCACACGGTCGCGGCCATCCGGGCGTCGGCCAGGGCGGCACTTCGCCGGCGGAAGGGTCGCCTAGCCCGTAGCAGCACGCTCTGTCTGCGCTCGGCGGCGATCTCGCTCGGCGCCAAGGCGCGCATGAGTTGGGAGACCGAGGCGATCCGGTTGGTCGCCAGCGGCACGAAGCCCAGCCTGGAGAAGAACCGGTGCGCCTCACGATTGCTCGACGGCAGTGAAACCGTCACCGCGTCGGCACCGGCCTCATCGGCATACCGGGCCACCGCGGAGACGAGTTCGCGACCAACGCCACGCTGTCGGGCGTCCTCGTCGACGATCAAAACCACGGACATGATCAGCCCGCCCAGGGCTATGGACACCGCGTCGACCGACAGCATCGCCGCACCGGCTCGAGTGCCGTCGGCCAGACATGCGACCAGCATCTGAGTGTCCGGATCGTCCAGGAGCCGGCCGAAGCGTTCCTCACCGGTACCGGTGCGCGCGGCGGCCTGCCGAGGGCCCGGCATCGTCGGGACCACCAGGTCCACGAGGCGTGCTACTGCGTCGAGGTCGTCGCGCTCGGCCGGGCGAACCACGATCCCGCACCGAGTCACGTGGGCTCCTTCGGGACTAGTTGATTTTCCCGTCGTAGGCAGCACGGTGATCAGGTGACCAGGACTCAGGCCAGTGGAAACCTGCTCAGCGTGCCCGACGATCGTGTGCTCTGACAACCTTGGGTGGACAACCGGTCTCCGGTCGACCGCTTCGCGACCTCGCCAGGCCGTACGCTTCTCGGCGCACCACACTTCCGCTACTGTCCCGTCCGAATTGATCTCGCCACCCGATGGAGTCCGATGGCCGCGGTACTTGATGCGCCGAAATTCATGCGCCGAAGATTGATGCTCCAGAGCGGCTCGTGCTGATCCCGCCGTGCTGATCTCTGTACGCACCCGCATGAGCGGGCAATTGGCCGCTCGCATCCTGGTGGTCGCACTCACCGGGTTCGCGGTCTTCCTCGGCCTCGCGGTGGCCACCCAAACCTCGGCCTCCGCCGAGGGCGAGACGATCCGGGTGACCCTGGCCACGAGCGTGTCCGGACCGATCGAAGGCGTCGAGGTCACCGTCACAGACGACCAGGGTGACGAGGTCGCCCAGGGGAGCACCGACGAGGATGGGCGTTTCGAGGCAGATCTGCCCGGCCCCGGCGAGTACACAGTCGCGATCAACGCTGACGACCTACCCGAGGGGGTCACCGCCGCGGTCACCGAACGGCCGGTGACTGTCGCTGAGGGTGGCGTCGGCCGGACGGCATTCGCACTCTCCGACGGATCCACCGGTCAGGGCGGCGGGGCTGCGCGGATTCCGCAGTTGCTCGTGGAGGGGCTGCGCTTCGGACTGCTGATCGCTATCTGCGCGGTAGGACTCTCGCTCATCTTCGGAACCACTGGGCTGACCAACTTTGCCCACGGCGAGCTGGTCGCCATCGGGGCTATCGTCGCGTGGTTCTTGAATGTTTCAGCCGGACTGCCGCTGATCGCAGCGACCGCCATCGCCATGGCGGTCGGCGGCTTCGTCGGATGGCTCAACGACTTCGCTCTCTGGGGACCGCTACGCCGCCGGGGTAGTGGTCTGATCGCGATGCTCGTCATCTCGATCGGCCTGTCGCTGGGGCTGCGGTACCTGCTGAACATCATCTTCGGCGGGCGCTCGCAGCCCTATGCCGACTACCGCGGACAACGAGCCAATGACTACGGGCCCATCTCGCTCACCGACAAGGATTTGTTCTCGATCGCCATCTCGCTGGTAGTTCTCGTCGTGGTAGCTCTCATGTTGCAGCGCACCAAGATCGGGAAGGCCATGCGGGCAGTCGCCGACAACCGCGACCTCGCCGCAGCCTCCGGGATCAATGTCGACAGAGTGATCCGATTTGTCTGGATCGTAGGAGGCTCGCTGGCAGCCCTCGGCGGGGTGCTGTTCGGGCTGTCCGATGAGGTCTCCTGGGACATGGGCTTCAAGCTGTTGCTGCTTATGTTCGCCGGGATCACCCTCGGCGGGCTGGGCACCGCCTACGGTGCGCTGCTGGGCAGCGTGATCGTCGGCATGTTCGTCCAACTGTCCACCCTGGTCATCGCCGACGAACTGAAGTACGTCGGCGGCCTGCTGTTGCTGATCGTGATCCTGGTCGTCCGACCACAGGGGATCCTCGGCAGCCGAGCGCGAGTCGGTTAGGCGGGCCCCGGACATGAGTGAGTTCCTTGACATCCTGGCGCTGAGCGTCAAGTCCCTGGTCAGCCAATCAGCTGTCTTCTTCGCGCTGATGGGCGTCGGACTGAACCTGCATTTCGGCTACACGGGCCTGCTGAACTTCGGGCAGATCGCCTTCGCACTCCTGGGCGGGTACGGCGTGGCTATCTCGGTGGCCATGTGGGGGCTGCCGCTGCTGGTCGGGGTACTCATCGGCGTCGTCGCCGCGTTCGTCCTGGCCCTGCTGTTGGGCCTACCGACCCTTCGGCTGCGGGCGGACTACCTGGCGATCGTCACCATTGCCGCAGCCGAGATCATGCGTCTGGTGTTCCGCTCGACGCCGGCCACACCGATCACCGGGGCCACGCGCGGCCTGTCCGGCTTCGGCCGGGATTTCTACGCGGTGGCACCGTTCGAGACCCAACGTACCTACGACTTTCTCGGGTCGACCTGGACCGGGCGGGAAATCTGGGCCGTCCTGGTCGGCTGGATATTGGTGACGCTGTTCAGCCTGTTGATCTGGCAGTTGATGCGCAGCCCCTGGGGACGGGTCCTGAAGGCCATCCGGGAGGACGAGGACGCCGTACGGTCGCTGGGAAAGAACGTCTACTCCTACAAGATGCAGTCGCTGGTCCTCGGCGGGGTCATCGCGAGCTTCGGTGGGATGATTCTCGTGCTGGCAACGGGGTCGGCCAACCCCGACCAGTTCCAGAACGCGAACACCTTCCTGGCCTACGCAGCCTTGATCCTCGGTGGAACTGCGCGGGTCCTCGGTCCGGTCGTCGGATCGATGATCTTGTGGTTCATCATCGCATTCACCGACGCGGGATTGGCCGCCCTGATCCGCAACGGGATCATTCCCAGCGAGATCTTGAGTGGACCCGATGTCGCTAACATCCGTTTCGTCCTCGTCGGGGTCGGGCTGATGATGTTGTTGATCTTCCGACCACAGGGGATCTTCGGTGACCGCAGGGAGATCGTGCTCGATGCCCACTAATTCGATGCCAACTGACACCGCCTCGGTGTTGCGCCATCTCCCATGGAACATCGGCGTCCGCAAGCCCGATCCCACGATCGTCGTGGACGACCTCGTTCGCTCCTTCGGGGGACTCACGGCCGTTGCGGTCGAGCACCTGGAGTTCCAGCGGGGCGCCATCACTGGCCTGATCGGACCCAACGGAGCTGGGAAGACCACGCTGTTCAATCTGCTCACTGGCTTCGATCAGCCCAACACCGGCCAGTGGAGCTTCGACGGACGGTCCCTCGGCCGGCTCAAGCCGCACCAGGTCGCTCGGCTCGGTGTTGTCCGGACATTCCAACTGACCAAGGCGCTGTCCCGGCTGACCGTGCTGGAGAACATGAAACTCGGCGCGCAGGATCAGAAGGGCGAGAAGTTCCTCGCCGCACTGCTGCCCGGCTGGAGGGCTCAGGAGCGCGAGATCGAAGCCCGAGCCATGGATCTTCTCACCCGCTTCAAGCTCGATGCCAAGGCCCAGGACTTCGCCGGAACGTTGTCCGGTGGTCAGCGCAAACTGCTGGAGATGGCCCGGGCCCTGATGTGTGAACCCAAGGTCGTCATGCTCGACGAGCCCATGGCTGGCGTGAATCCGGCACTGACCCAGAGCCTGCTCGAACATGTGAAGAACCTTCGCGAAGAGGGCATGACAGTGATCTTCGTCGAGCACGACATGGATGTCGTACGCGACATCAGCGACTGGGTCGTCGTGATGGCCGCCGGCCGGGTGATCGCCGAGGGTCCGCCAGAATCCATCTCCCAGAACAAGGACGTCGTGGATGCCTACCTAGGCGCCCACCACGACGCGCCACTGACCGCCGAAGAGGAAGAGCTGGTGCTCGCCGAGGCCGAAGTGGCCATCGCCGCCGAGAAGGCCGAGGACGCTGACCTACCCACCGAGACCACGCGAGGTCTGTAGATGACCGATACCGGACGCACTGATCCGAACGAGCCATCCGAGCAGACCGAGCCCACCGACGAGACCCTCGCGGCGCCCGAACGGACCTCAGCCGGGCCCGACATGACATCCGCCGAGCGAGCAGCCACCCGCGAAGAACACGTCAAGCTCGCCGGGGATGCCCTGCTGCGGGCTGACGAGCTGGTGGCGGGCTATCTCCCCGGGGTCAACATCCTGCGAGGGGCCGACTTCTTCCTGAACGACGGCGAGCTGGTCGGCATCATCGGCCCCAACGGCGCGGGCAAGTCCACTTTGCTCAAGGCGTTGTTCGGACTGATCCCCGTCCGTTCGGGAACGGTCACCCTGCGCGGCAAGGAGATTACCTCAGCCCCTGCGCACGAGCTCGTCGCTGACGGCGTCGGCTACGTCCCGCAGAACAACAACGTCTTCCCATCGCTGACGATCGAGGAAAACCTCGAAATGGGAATTTACCTGCGCTCCAAGAAGTTCAAGGAACGCTTCGACTTCTGCGCCGAACTGTTTCCGATGCTGGGTGAGCGCCGCAAGCAGAAGACCGGGGCGCTGTCAGGCGGGGAACGCCAGATGGTGGCGATGGGAAGGGCTCTGATGATGGAGCCGTCTGTCTTGCTGCTCGACGAGCCGTCGGCCGGTCTGTCGCCGGCCTATCAGGACGAGGTGTTCATCCGTTGCCGGAGGATCAACGCCGCTGGCGTGTCGATCATCATGGTCGAGCAGAATGCCCGCCGCTGCCTGCAGATCTGCGACCGCGGCTACGTTCTGGACCAGGGCCGCAACGCCTATACCAACGCCGGCCGGGAACTGATGAACGATCCCAAGGTGATCGAGCTCTACCTCGGGACCCTCGCCACCACCAAGTGAGGTCCCCAGCCCGATTCGGCACGGTGATCAGCGGTCAGGTCAGGGCAGCAGTTCCGGCTCGATCCGCTCCTCCTGTACCTGGCCGTCGCCGTCGAGGTCAACCACGTACGCGCCCTTCCCGGCCACCTCGCTGAACGC
>JACCUF010000176.1 GCA_013811975.1 Geodermatophilaceae bacterium
AACTCCACTCGGGTGCAGTCCCTGCGTAGCGTCCGGCGTACTCCCAGGACGTAGATCGCTAGCGCCGGTGAACCGCGCGCGCCATCGTCGCTGACCCCCGACCGGCCGGTCTTGTAGTCCACGACGACCATGTCGCCGTCCCGCTCGTCGATCCGATCGATCCGGCCGGACAAGGCGAGCCGGTCTTGACAGCGACGTGACGTTCCAGGCCCACCGGCTCGCGCAGCGGGTCCTCGCCCTCGAGGTAGCTGCTGACCCACACCTGTGCATGACCGAGCCAGTGCAGGGACTGATCGTGATCGCGGAAACCCGCATCGCTCCAGAGTTGGCCGAGAACAACGGCGTGGGACTGCCGGGCAGGATCTGTTGTGCCTGCATCACCGATCGTTGTTCGCCGGCAGGATCGTGTCCACGCCTGTCACGGTAGTCCCGATTCAGCCGACGTACGGGCGGCTTCCCCAGGCCCCGGCCATCAGGTCGCGGTAGGCCGAGGGCTCGGTCGTGTGCTGGCCGAGCCGGTTGACCTTGTTCGATCCGTGGAAGTCGCTCGAGCCGGTCGCAACCAGGCCGAGGTCGGCCGCCAGTACCCGAAGGCGCTCCCGTTCGACCGGCAGATGGTCGGGATGGTCGACCTCGATGCCCGCGAGCCCGGCCTCGGCCAGAGCGGCGATGGCCGCTTCGTCCACAACGCGCCCGCGGCGACCGGCCGCGGGGTGGGCGAACACCGACACCCCTCCAGCCGCTGTGATCAACTGCACTCCGGCGAAGGCGTCCACATCCACCTTGCGTACATAAAAGGGTCCAGCAGCGGACAGCAGTTCGGTGAAGGCCTCGTCCACTGACGCGACGACACCAGCCTCGACCAGGGCGCGGCCGACGTGCGGGCGGCCGATCGAACCGCCGTCGGCGAACTCGCGCACCCGGTCCCAGGTGATCGGATACCCGGCGGCGACCAACTTCTCAACGATCTTCTCGCCTCGCCGCCTGCGTTCGGTCCGGAGCCGACTGAGTTCCGCGACCAGACCGGGATGCTGTGGGTCGACGAGATAGCCGAGCAGATGCACGCTGATCGGTCGCTGGCCGCCGACGGTATAGACGCAGGACAGCTCCAAGCCCGGAACGACGGTCAGGCCCGACGGGCAGGCAGCGAAGGCCTCGTCCCAACCAGCGAGGGTGTCGTGATCGGTGAGCGCCATGACGTCCAGCCCGGCGACGGCGGCCGCAGCGACGACCGCCGATGGGGGCAACGTGCCGTCCGAGGCAGTCGAATGGACGTGCAGGTCTATGAGAGCGCCCTCACCAAGGACTGTCACCCGGATCAGTCGTCCCCGGCCCAGTCGAAACGAGATTCTGCAATCGGCGTTGTCTGATGGGTACGCACGGAGTCCTCGCCCGCCGGACGACCGGTGCGAATGTCCACCGTCATCGGCTCGGAGAATCGCGGTGGGGCCGGCTTCCCGGTGCTTCCGTAGTTGGCGAACAACAGAACCGAGATCTGCAGGTAGAGCTGTCGCGGGCCGCCGGGCAGATGGGTCACCCGCGACAGTGCCTGGTCCTGGCCCGCGGACTCGAAGACGAACGTGCCGTAGCGCAGCAATCGGGCCAGTGGGTTCTGCTCGTAGGTCATGTCAGTGACCTTCAGCAGCGGCATGACCGCAGTGCGTTTGGTGAGCACGCCGCTGACCAGCAGAACCCGCCGGTTGGTCACGACGAAGTGGTCCATCCGCCATTGCACGAACTGGTAGGTCAGGTAGCAGATCACCGCGACGATCACCAGCGTGACGAGATTGCGCAGTCCCGTGGAGTACTGGTCACCGGACAGGAAGAAGAGCGCGATCGTGATGATCGCTAGTGACTTCACCACCGGCAGCATCAAGATCATCCAATGCCGGCGGGTCTCGATTGCCGCCCGCTCGTCGGGAAGGAGATATCGACTGGTGGCCGTCCGCGGGTTCACCGTCTACCTCCGACGTTCGTGCCGCGAATCCGAGCCACCGTGGCGCCCCCGCGGCGACTAGAACAGCGACGTGACGAAGTTGGCGAAACCCGACGCCGCGTTGCTGAGTCCCCGGAAGGCACTTCTGACCATGTCGGCCGAGGTCTCCGGCTGGGTCACGATGAAAAAGATGACGAAGGCGAGCAACAGCCAGGCGATGACACGCTTGACGTTCACTCGGGTCTCCTCCCTGCCTCCTCGAGCGCAGCGCACCCATTGGGGCACCGATGCGCACCCGATCATTGCCGATCGCTGCTCCCCCGGTGGACAGGCGCGCCGCGCACGTCGGTCAGTTCCGCGGCGTGACTCGCCGGAAGAACGAGATCAGATTGCCGTCGACGTCTTTCGTTGCGAACTCGCGTGTTCCGAAGTCGGTGTCCTGCAGTCCGCCCCGCGACACGGGGTGCAGTACCCCGGCCAACTTCAGCTCGTCGTACAGAACGTCGACCTCGTCGACCTGGATACGGCAGCTCGCCGTGCCGGCGATGAACGACTCCGCGCCGGACCTGACCGGGCGGTCCAGCGAATCACGTTGCTCCCAGCTGTGGTCGCTGGATTCCCACAGATGGATCTCGGCCGCGTCCCGGAGCAGGACCGCGAATCCCGTGTCCTGGTACTTGACGGTGAACCCGAACCGGTCGCCGTAGCAGCTCACGGCGGCGGTCATGTCCCTGACGGGCAAGGCCGGGATGGTCTGGCCGAGTTGCATTCCGGGTCAGCCTCTCGGTTCCTCAGGCCCTTGGTCGGCCGGCACGGATATCGATGGCTCGCGGATGTAGTCCTCCTCGCTGCCGACCGCCTTTCCGGTGTAGATCGTCACGATCCACACGCCGACTGCGGCCAGCACCATCAGAAAGCCCGCGCCGAAGACCGTCTTGCGGATGTCCCCCCAGTCGCTGCGTTTCCTGGCACCCGCGCGCCCGCCGCTGGCCTTCCACAGTTCGCGCGGAGTCACCGCGCGCCTGGAGTCATTGATGCGCTTGCTGGCCTCGGCCGCGGAGATCGTGCCCCGCTCGGCATCGTCCTCGAGCGCGCTCACGGCGGTATGAATGTCGGACAGTTCGACCAGCCCGGTCTTGGTAGCCATTTCGCCCACCTTCTTCCGTCTGGATGACGATCATCATCCTACTGCGGCCCTCCACGTCGTGCGCTGCGTTCCGTGGCTGGTTGCAACTCTCACGCCGGACGCTTCGGCTCTGGCCTTCCTGGTTGCTCACCGCCGCGGGCCTCTCCGTAAGAACGCTTGGGCACCATGACCTTTCGGCGGAAGACGCATACGACCGTGCCGTCCTGGTTGTAACCGATGGTTTCCACATGCACAACGCCGCGATCGGACTTGGACTTGGACTCGGTCTTGTCCAGGACCGTCGTCTCGCCATAGATCGTGTCACCGTGGAAGGTCGGTGCAATGTGCTTGAGAGATTCCACTTCCAGGTTCGCGATCGCCTTGCCCGACACGTCCGGGACACTCATCCCGAGCAACAACGAATAGACGTAGTTGCCGACCACGACGTTCTTGCCGAACTCGGTGGTCTTCTCCGCGAAGTGCTGATCGAGATGCAGCGGATGGTGATTCATCGTGAGCAGACAGAACAGGTGGTCGTCGTAGGTGGTGACCGTCTTACCTGGCCAGTGCCTGTAGATCGCGCCGACCTCGAACTCCTCGTAGTACCGGCCGAACTGCATGCGCGCTCCTGTCGTCTCTAGCCTGCTCGCGGCGCGATCCTACGATGGTGGCCGTGACCGAACGCGACACGAGTGGGCAGGCCCCGACTCGGCCCCCGCCGACCGACGATGTCATCCGCCTACCCGCACGTGCCCGGATCATCCGGTTAGTCATCGGTGCGGCGGTCCTGGCGCTCACCCTCAGCGGCACCGTCTTCGGTGACGATTATGCCTTCCCCTTCGGTCCGCCACGGATGTACTCCACCCGTGCCGACCCGGATACACCGGTGTCTTCCACGCGGGTCGTCGGGCTGACCGACGCCGGCGCGGAGGTGCGGCTGTCCGGCGGAGAGGTGGGCCTGCGTCGCGCCGAGTTCGAGGGCCAGGTGCCCCGCCTGGTCGACAACCCGGAGCTGCTGGGCCTGCTCGCGGACAGCTTCGTGGCCAACCACCCTGAGGCCCCGCCGCTGGTCGCCGTGGCGATCATCGTCCGCCGCTTCGAACTCCGAGACGGGCAGAGCACCGGCTCCTACGTTGACGATGTCCTCATCACCTACCCGCTGCCTGCTGGGACAGCAGGCAACGCGTGACCCGGCTCCTCGCGGTGACCGGGTCGAGCGGCGCGGCGATGCTGCCCCGGACCCTGGCTGGGGTGATGAGGTGGTTCTTCGCACCGGTCCCCCTGGCCCGGGTGGCGATCTTCCGCCTGATCGCCTACCTGTTCATCCCCGTCGACGTCTTCGTGACGACCCGCTGGGTGGCCGCGCACGCCGGCGTACCCACCGAGTACTACCAACCGCTGCTGATCGGCGAATGGCTACCGCTGCCAACCCCCACGACCGTCGTGGTCGATGTCGTGAAATGGCTGCTGATCGGCTCAGCGCTGCTGGCCGCAACGGGGCGGGCACCACGGGTCTGGGGCACGACGACTTTCCTGCTCTACTTCGAGTGGATGGTCATCGCCATGAGTTACGGCAAGGTCGACCACGACCGGTACGCCTTTCTCGTCGCGCTGGCCGTCCTGCCGACCGTGGGCTTGGCCCACTGGCGCGACCATCGCCGCTCGGAGGCGGCTGGGTTCGCCGTGACCGCGATCTTCATCGCAGTCATGCTGACGTATTTCCTGGCGGCCTGGGCCAAGATCCGATTCGGAGGCTGGGACTGGGTCGACGGCTCCACGCTGACCCGGGCCGTCCTGCGGCGCGGTACAGATCTGTCGAGGTGGACCCTCGAGGTACCGGGTCTGCTGCATGTCTCGCAGTACCTGATGATCGGCTTCGAGTTGCTTTCCCCGCTGATGCTGTTGGCTCGGCGTGATTGGACCCGGATCGCTTTGGTGATCTTTCTGCTCGGATTCCATCTCATGGTGTTCGCCGGCGTCATGATCATCTTCTTGCCGCATGTCGTCGCGATCCTGTCGATCCTGCCGTGGGAACGGCTGAAACCAAGAGCGGCTACGACCGGCCGCAGGCCGTCGATTGCTGCACCTTCTGCATCTCCCTGACCATCAGCCCATGTGCGGATACCGATGATCGGTTGCCGGGACGAAAGTCTCCTTGATCGTGCGCGGTGACACCCAGCGCAACAGGTTCAGCGGCGAGCCCGCCTTGTCGTTGGTGCCGCTGGCCCGAGCGCCGCCGAAGGGCTGTTGACCGACGACCGCACCGGTCGGCTTGTCGTTGATGTAGAAGTTGCCGGCCGAGAAACGCAGGCGGTGCAGGGCGTCATCGATCGCTCGACGGTCGGTGGCGAAGATCGATCCGGTCAGTGCGTACGACGCGATGTCAGCTGCCTGGTCCACGACAGCGTCATAGTCGGCGTCATCAAAGACGTGGACGGCGAGGAACGGTCCGAAGTACTCCTTCGTGAAGACCTCGTGAGTGGGGTCCTCGCTGGTCACAACGGTCGGCCGTACGAAGTATCCCTCCGCGTCATCCGCACTTCCCCCGGCCAACACCGACAAGGCGGGATCGTTGGCTGCCATCTCGAGCACACCGGATAGGCGGTGGTAGGAGCCTCGATCGATCACCGCGCCACCGAAGTTGCGGAAGTCCGAAGGGTCCCCGTAGGTCAAGGACTGCGTGGTGTCGGCGAGTTGTTCACGGACCCCGCCGTCCCACAGGCTCCGCGGGACGTAGGCCCGTGAGGCGGCCGAGCATTTTTGGCCCTGGTATTCGAAAGCACCACGCACCAGGGCAGTCACCAGCCCTGCCGCATCAGCGCCGGGATGGGCGATGACGAAGTCCTTGCCGCCAGTCTCCCCGACCAGTCGTGGGTAGCTGCGGTATCCATCGATCGCGTTTCCGACTGTGCGCCACAGGTGCTGGAAGGTGGGCGTACTCCCGGTGAAGTGGATGCCGGCCAGGTCTGGATGAGTGAGCGCGACCTCACTGATCGCCGTACCGTCCCCGGTGACCATATTGATCACGCCCGGCGGGAGTCCCGCTGCCTCGAGCAGGCGCATCGTGAGGTGCGCGGACAGCTGCTGGGTGGGCGACGGTTTCCAGACCACCGTGTTGCCCATCAGCGCGGGCGCGGTCGGCAGGTTTCCGGCGATCGCGGTGAAGTTGAACGGCGTGATGGCCAGGACGAAGCCCTCCAGCGGGCGGTAGTCCGAACGATTCCAGACACCTCGGGATGATTGCGGCTGCCCCCCCAGGATCTCGTGGGCAAACTTGACGTTGAAGCGCAAGAAGTCGATCAGTTCACACGCCGCGTCGATCTCGGCCTGGATGATGGTCTTGCTCTGGCCCAACATCGTGGCCGCGTTCAGTTTGGCCCGCCACGGGCCGGACAGCAGGTCGGCCGCCCGCAGGAATACCGCCGCCCGCTCCTCGAACGGCAGGTCTCGCCACTGCGGTGCCGCTGCCAATGCCGCATCCACAGCGGCCTGCACATCGGCGGCGACCGCATTAGCTGTTCGGCCCAGGAGATGGGCGTGCCGTTGCGGGCTGACCACGTCGATCGACTCGCCACCGGCCATCCGTTGCTTCCCGGCGATCGTCATCGTCAGCTCGGTGGTCTGCGAACCAAGGTCCTTGAGCGCGGATTCGATCCCGGCTCGCTCGGCAGAGCCCGGTGCGTAATCCAGGATCGGCTCGTTGGATGGGACGGGCAAGGCGGTGACTGCATCCATGCCCCCACCTTCCCAGCCTCCGCCGTTATGCGTCAGAGGAGTTCGAGCAGGGGACCCAGTTCCTGGGAGGCATACCAGCCCAGTTCGTGGGCCTCTGCCTCGTCCACGATGAACTGGGCGTCGTCGCTGCCCAGGTCGGCCTCGATGACCACGGCCGTGGCGGCCGTGACGGCCGTCTCGGCGTCTTCACCATCGACATGCAGGCTGACCACGGCGGACAGATCCAGATCGCCCACGAATCGCACCGATCCGCGACCCGAGCCCGGATCGGGTTCGATCCCCGAATCGGGGACGTCGGCGGCAATCACGACGCGTCTGCGCGCGGCCGACGGATCGGCGTCGACCATCCGCAGGGACAGTCGGGCCGCCTCGAGCAGTGCCGCGTACTCCAACGCCTCGAGGTCGGTGTCGAAGTACCACTCGCGAAACTCCGCCGTGACCGCGGTGGCCGCCCTGGGTTCGGGCAGTACCTCGCCGTCTCGGAGCGTGGCAAGTTCCGTGGTTGTCGAGGGGAGGTAGATGCGCATCAGTTGAGCTCTGATGCGATGTCGGTCAGCTGCTCACCCGCACTGCGCAAGGCGGTGTCGAGGACCGTACGACGACGACGGTGGTCCATCAGGTTCGCACCCATGGCGACCAGATCGTCCGGACCGGGACACAGCAACCGGACGTTGGTATCGGTGGCCTGTACCTTCGCCATGTCACGCAGGACCAGCCTGGTGGTCACCCGGCGCCAACGCCGCTCCAACATCGTGAACGGCGAGCTGGGGCGGTCGTAGGAGCGCGAGACCATCGGCGCGATCACGAGAACCTCGTCGAGTCCGGCACCGGCCAGCAGGTCGAGGTTGGTGTTCGACAGCGCTCCACCGTCTACATAGGAGTGACGCCCGATCGTCACTGGGTGATACCAACCCGGGATCGAGCACGATGCCTGCACTGCGTCACTGAGCCGCGCGGGCAACGAGCCGGGTCGACCGAAGACCTCTCGGCGGCCGGTCGTGTAATTCATCGCCACGATCCAGGTATCCCGCTCGGGCCAGTTGTCGACTCCCTCTGCCAGCCGGTCCAGCATTCGCTCGACCGGGGTGAGGCTGCCCTGGCCACGGGGCAGGATGCCACTCATCACTGCCAGGGGCGTCATGCGCCCGGGGTGGGTGAGAACTGAGAAGAGCAAGCCCGGTGATCCCAGGCCCAGCCGAGGGAGGGGCGGCCGGGGACTACCACTGTCCACGTCGTGGTCCCAGTCGACGTTGCGGTCACCCTTGCGTGAGGTTCCCAGCTGATGGCGCAGGATCGTGTCGATGTCCACCCCGAGCCCCAACAGACCGGCGAGGATCGAGCCGGCTGAGGTACCCACCCGCACGTCGGCGTCGCGCGCATCGAGTCCGGTCTCCTGCTGCCAGGCGTGCAGAGCGGCCACCGACCAGGTGAACCCGAGCACTCCCCCCGCCCCCAGCACGATGCCGTGACGCGCCATCAGGGAACGGTATCCACTAGCTCGCCCAGCGATTGCTCGATCAGATCGGCCAGGACATCCACATCCGACATCGAATCGCGATCGGCGTTGAGTCCGTAATAGACCCCGCCGTCGTAGGACGTCAGCCCGATCGAGACCCCCTGCCCCTTGGCGAGCGGGACCACGGGGAAGACCTCCAGCATTCGCGCACCCGCGCCGTAGAGCGGGAACTGCGGACCTGGAACGTTGGTGACTACCACGTTGAACAGCCTGCGGGACAGCGAACTCGCCGCCCGCGCCCCCAACGCGTGCAGCGTGGGTGGCGCGAATCCGGAAAGCGCCACCAATGCGGTCGCTCCGATCGACTGCCCGGCGTCCTTGTGTCCCTTCATCGCATAACTGACCCGGGACAGCCGCAGCTTGGGGTTGGCTTCTCCCACCGGAAGGTCCACGAAGTAGGAGGACACCTCGTTGCCCGGCGACCCCGCCTGATCTGTCGTACGCACCGACACCGGGACCATGGCCCGCACCGACGTGCTGGCCACGACCGGCTCACCGCGGTAGAGCAGCCACTCCCGCAACGCTCCGGCAACGGTGGCCAGCACAACATCGTTGACGGTGCCTCCGTAGGCCTTCCGTACGTGCTTGTAGTCGTCCAGCGAGGTGCGCGCGATCCCGAACCGTCGCTGGGCGCCGATCACGCCGTTGAGTGGGCTGTCCGGAGCCTGCCGGACAGCCATCCGGGCGGCGGCGGCCAGGCCTCCCACCGCGTCGATCACCCGGTTCGCAGTGTGCTTGATATCGGCGATCCCGCCCCGGATCGAATCGACCACAGTGGACGGACGCTGGAGGTACTCGGCCACCGCATCGCCTACCAGCTGGACGGAACCGGGCTGCGGAACAGGTGCCCACAGATCCTCCGGACCCTCCCGTGGCGACGGTGTCACGTCCAGGATCACCTGGCCGATGTCGAGGGCGCCGATCCCGTCGACCATCGCATGGTGGGTCTTGCTGATCACCGCAAACCTGTCGTCGGCCAGTCCGTCGACGACGTAGAGCTCCCACAGTGGCCGGTGCCGGTCCAGCGGCCGGGACATGAGCCGACCCACCAGTTCCAGCAGCTGGGCATCGGAACCGGGCTTGGGTAGACCCGAGCGCCGGACATGGAAGTCGATGTCGAAGTCGGCGTCGTCCACCCACACCGGGTTGGCCAGGTGCCCGGGCAC
>JACCUF010000051.1 GCA_013811975.1 Geodermatophilaceae bacterium
TCGGTGGCGACAACGCCCAACCGGTCGGCGGCCAGCAGGTAGGGATCCGGGTGCGGCTTGCCTTTGCTGACGTCCTCACCGCTTACGACGGCTTGGAAGCAGCCGACCGGCAGCGCACCGACGATCACATCGGTCATCTGCCGATAGGACATCGTTACCAGTCCGGTCGGCACCCCGGCTGCACGCACCTCGGCGAGCAGCGCCACTGCGCCCGGCCGCCAAGGCGGAGCCTTGGCTGTCCCGGCGACGACGTGGGACTGCATCCGCTCGATGATGGCCGCGTGCGGTAGATCGACGCCAACCTCGTCGCGCAGGTACGTCGCGGAGTCCCAGAGCGACCAACCGACCAGATGTCGCGCCTGCTCCGGGCCCCATTCCTGGCCGTACTCCTCGACCAGGAGTGTCTCGGCCTCGAACCAGAGCGGCTCGCTGTCGACCAGCGTGCCGTCGAGGTCGAAGAGCACCGCGGCCGGCGTTGGGACCGACCTCATCGAGCACTGACGTCATCGGGCATTGAAGTACTTCGCCTCGGGGTGGTGCACGATCATCGCCGAGGTGGACTGCTCCGGATGCAGCTGGAACTCCTCGGACAGTGCCACCCCGATGCGACTCGGCTCCAGCAGTCCGACGAGCTGCTGCTGGTCCTCCAGGTTCGGGCAGGCCGGATACCCGAAGGCGAACCGCGCACCGCGGTACCCCAACTTGAAGAACTCCTCAAGTTCGTCGGGGTCCTCAGCGGCAGCGTTCGTGCCGTCGTCGAAGCGCAGTTCGCCGCGCACCCGTTGATGCCATCGTTCGGCCAGCGCCTCAGTCAGCTGTACGGACAGGCCGTGCACCTCCAGGTAGTCCCGATAGGCGTTCTTGGCCAGCAGTTCGTTCGCGTACTGGCTGATCCGGTTGCCCATGGTGACGATGTCAAAGGCGATCACGTCAACGTCGCCGGAGTCTTTCGCGCGGAAGAAGTCCGACATGCACAGCCGACGCTCCCGGCGCTGCCGCGGAAAGGTGAACCGGGTCAGCTCCGAACCGGCGTCGTCGAGCACAACCAGGTCGTCCCCGGAACTGACGCAGGGGTAGTAGCCGTACACAACTGCCGCCTCGAGCACTCCCTCGGTGGCGAACCGATCCAGCCAGTAACGCAACCGTGGCCGACCCTCGGTCTCGACCAGCTCCTCGTAACTCGGTCCCTCACCGCTGCGCGAGGCCCGCAGTCCCCACTGCCCCAGGAAGGTGGCCCGCTCGTCGATCATCGACGCGTATTCGGCCAGGGCGATGCCCTTGACCACCCGGGAACCCCAGAACGGAGGCTCGGGTACCGGATTGCCGGTTGCCACATCCGAACGGCCGACGAATGGCTCCTCGGGTACGGCCTCGGCAGCGCGTTCGGCAGCGATGCGTAGCGACCTCTCCCGGCGGGCCTTGCGTTCGGCCTTGCGCTGCTCGGCCAGATCGTCCTTGGGATCACTGGGCATCGCCGAGTCCGGGACCGTCCCGCGTCGCCTGGCCAGGATCGTGTCCATCATCCGCAGGCCTTCGAAGGCGTCTCGTGCGTAGTGCACATCCCCGTGGTACATCTCGGCCAGGTCGTGCTCGACGTAGGCACGGGTCAGCGCGGCTCCGCCCAGCAGGACCGGGTAGGTCTGCGAGATGCCTCGGGAGTTCAGCTCCTCGAGGTTCTCCTTCATGATCACGGTCGATTTCACCAGCAGCCCCGACATCCCGATCACATCGGCCCGATGTTCTTGGGCGGCGTCGATGATCGTCGCGATCGGTTGTTTGATCCCGAGGTTGACCACGGTGTAGCCGTTGTTGGACAGGATGATGTCGACCAGGTTCTTGCCGATGTCGTGGACATCGCCCTTGACCGTGGCCAGGACGATCCTGCCCTTCCCGCCGGTGTCGTCGGAGGCCTCCATGTGCGGTTCGAGATAGCCGACCGAGGTCTTCATCACCTCCGCGGACTGCAGCACGAAAGGCAGCTGCATCTGACCTGATCCGAACAACTCGCCGACGGTCTTCATGCCGTTCAGAAGATCGTCGTTGACGATCTCCAGGGCCGGCTTGGTGGTCAGGGCCTCGTCCAGGTCGGCCTCCAGGCCCTTGCGTTCCCCGTCGACGATGCGTCGCTGCAGCCGCTCGCCCAGCGGCAGGCCGGCTAGTTCCTCGGCTCGGGACTGCCGGGCCGCGGCCATGTCGACGCCCTCGAACAGGTCGAGGTAGCGCGACAACGGGTCGTACCCCTCGCGCCGACGGTCGTAGACCAGGTCGAGGGCGACGTTGCGTTGCTCCTCAGGGATCTTGTTCATCGGCAGGATCTTCGAGGCGTGCACGATCGCCGAGTCCAGCCCGGCGTTTTGGGCTTCATTCAAGAAGACCGAGTTGAGCACCTGGCGTGCGGCGGGGTTCAACCCGAAGGAAACGTTGGACACGCCGAGGGTGGTCTGCACTTCGGGATAGCGACGCTTGAGTGCCTTGATCGCCTCGATCGTCTCGATGCCGTCCCGGCGGGTCTCCTCCTGTCCGGTGGCGATCGGGAAGGTCAGTGCGTCGACCATGATGTCGCTGACCTTCATGCCCCAGTCCTGCACCAGGGTGTCGATGGTTCGGGAGGCGACGCGTACCTTCCAGTCGGCTGTACGGGCTTGACCGTCCTCGTCGATGCACATCACGACGACTGCCGCGCCGTGCTCCTTGATGATTGGCATCACCTTGGCAAACCGGGAACCGGGGCCGTCGCCGTCTTCGAAGTTGACCGAGTTGACGACGCAGCGCCCGCCCAGCATCTCGAGGCCGGCCTCGATGACCGCGGACTCGGTGGAGTCAAGGACGATCGGCAACGTCGACGCGGTGGCAAGTCGGCTGGCCAGCCGGCGCATGTCCTCCGCGCCGTCGCGGCCCACATAGTCGATGCACAGGTCGAGCAGATGGGCGCCGTCCCGGATTTGGCCTCGGGCGATCTCTATGCAGTCGTCGTAGCGCTCCTCGAGCATCGCGTCCCGGAAGGCACGGGACCCGTTGGCATTGGTCCGTTCGCCGATCACCAGGACGGACGCGTCCTGCTCGAAAGGGACTGCCGAATACAGCGAGGACAGGCTGGGCTCGCTGCGCGGACGGCGTACGGCGGGGGCCAGGTCCCTGACCGCGGCGACGACCGCGCGGATGTGGGCCGGGGTCGTGCCGCAGCAGCCACCAACAAGTCTGGTGCCGAACTCGGTGACGAAGCCGGACAACGCGACGGCCAATTCCTGCTCGGTCAACGGATAGACAGCACCATGCGGACCGAGTTGCGGTAGGCCGGCATTGGGCATGCAGGAGACGTCGATCTGGGCGTGTCGCGACAGGTGCCGCAGGTGCTCACTCATCTCGGCGGGGCCGGTCGCACAGTTGAGGCCGATCAAATCGATGCCAAGCGGCTCGAGGGCCGTGAGTGCGGCGCCGATCTCTGAGCCCAGCAGCATCGTGCCGGTGGTCTCGACGGTGACGTGGGTGATGATCGGAACGGTGCGGCCGACTGCGGTCATCGCCCGCTGGGAGCCGATGATCGCCGACTTGGCTTGTAGAAGATCCTGGACGGTCTCGACGATGATGGCATCGACGCCTCCGTCGAGCATCCCGCGGGCCTGCTTGAGGTAGGCCTCTCGAAGATTGGCATAAGTCGTGTGGCCAAGCGTGGGCAGTTTCGTTCCGGGGCCAACCGACCCGAGCACCCAGCGCGGGCGATCCGGCGTCGACCACGCATCGGCCGACTCGCGGGCGATGGCCGCGCCCGCGCGGGCGAGTTCCTCGATCCGGTCGGGGATGTCGTACTCGGCGAGATTGGCCCAGTTGGCGCCGAAGGTGTTGGTCTCGATGGTGTCGGCACCGGCCTCGAAGAAGGCATCGTGAATGTCTCGCACCACGTCGGGTCGGGTGACGTTGAGGATCTCGTTACAGCCCTCGAGGTCCAGGAAGTCGTCCAGGCTGAGTTCACAGCCCTGCAACATCGTGCCCATCGCCCCGTCGCTGACGACGACGCGTTTGCTCAGGGTGTCCATGAGTCCGCGATCATCCACGTGTCAAGGCTACCGAGAGCGCGGCGAGTGAGAGGGTGGCGCGACTAGACCCCGGCCAAGGCGGCGGGACCTGTTCGAGGGCACCCAGCGGACCGCACTCAATCCGAGGAGCCTGCGGCTCCCTACACCCCGGCCAAGACGGCGGGACCTGCTCGAGGGCACCCGGCGGACCGCACTCAAACCGAGGAGCCTTCGGCTCCGACGACGTAGGCTTGCAAGGTGACGGTCTTCGACTCCCTACCCGAGCTCACCGACCCCGTGGTCGTGGCCGCCTTCGAGGGATGGAACGACGCCGGAGATGCCGCCACCGGGGCTGTCGAGCACCTAGAACTGATCTGGGATGCCACTCCCCTGGCCGCGCTGGACCCTGATGACTACTACGACTTCCAGGTCAATCGACCCACGGTCAGCCACGTGGACGGGGTGAGCCGACGGATCGAGTGGCCGACCACCCGGATCTCCGTCGCCCGGCCGGACGGATCGGCCCGCGACATCGTTCTGCTGCGCGGGATCGAGCCCAATATGCGCTGGCGTGGCTTCTGCGAGGAGCTGATCGAGCTGTGCACCGAACTCGAGGTCAGCACCGTGGTCACCCTCGGGGCGCTTCTCGCCGACACCCCACACACCCTGCCCGTCCCGGTGACCGGAACGTCCTACGACTCCGAATCCGCGACCCGCTGGGGTCTGGAGACCTCGCGCTACGAAGGACCGACCGGCATCGTCGGGGTGTTCCAGAACGCCTGCGTGCAGGCCGGACTCCCGGCCGTGTCATTTTGGGCCGCGGTCCCGCACTACGTTTCCCAACCTCCCGCGCCGAAGGCCACCGTCGCCTTGCTGCAGCGAGTCGAGGAAGTCCTGGAGGTCCGGGTTCCGTTGGGAGCCTTGCCCGAGCAGGGCGAGGAGTGGGTCCGGACGGTCAGCGAGATGGCAAGCGAGGACGACGAGGTCGTGGAGTACGTGCGGTCCCTGGAGGAGAAGGCAAGCCAGATCGACCTCTCCCAGGCCAGTGGCGACGCGATCGCCAAAGACTTCGAGCGCTACCTACGCCGCCGCGGCCGGCAACTCTGAGCCATCGTGATCGACGCATTGCGCCCGGGCGGCCGGGTTCCGGACATGGAGCTACCTGACCACATGGGCAACCCACGCCGGCTGAGCGAGCTCGCCGGCGGCGATCCGGTCCTACTGCACTTCTTCCGCGGGTGGTTCTGCCCGAAGGAGCGGCAGTTCTTCCGCCGTTTGGTCGATCTGCAGGATGACGCCGAGGTCGCCTACGCCCGGTTCGTCAGCGTCAGCGTGGAACCACCGCAGGTGCAGGCGGCGTTTCGCGCCGGGCTCGACGCGCGCTGGACCTTCCTGTCCGACTCCGAGCGGCGATACCTGGATGCATTCGGACTTCGGGAGACGACCGACACCGTGCACGACCCGTACGTCCCGACCTGTCTCCTGCTCGCCCCGGACCTCACCGTCAAGACAACTTACAACGGCTACTGGTTCTGGGGACGTCCGACCATGGACGAACTCCGCCGCGACTTCCGCGCTCTGACCCGCGCCGCTCACACAGACTGGGAACCTCCAGGACCATGACCGGCTGGCTGGCGTTACTCGGCACGGCGGCCGGCGATCTCAACGCGCGCGCCACCGAGCGTGACCGGGACGCCGGCTGGTTGTGTGCTTGGCGAGGCGAAGATCGGCCGCACGCATCGGCGCTGCGCGTGGATGAGCGGCTGTTGGCCAACGATGGGCCGGCTTGCCGGATCTCGCTGGTGCTGTTGCATGAGAACGCACGACCGATCGCGGACGACCCTGCCTGCATTCAAGCCCGCCGCGCCGTACTGCGCGACGGGCGCCCTGGCGCGGTCAGCGTGCTGACCGGCGACCCGGTACACCTGGCCGGCGCCATCACCGTCGCTCGGGCCGACCGCCCGGAGGAGCTACTGGCCTTGCGCGATGACCCATTCCTGCGGCTGGGACCGGGCAGACTGCTCGACATCGGGCCGGGACTACTCGGGTCCGCTCCGATAAGCCTCGGTCCCGTTGTCGAGCGCTACGCCGGAACGCCCTGGCCCTACGACCGATGGTAGATCGCGTCAGACCTCAGGCGCCCTGACCCAGGTTGCGCATCAACCCGCCGTCCATCACATACGTCGCCCCGGTCACATAGTCGGAGTCCGGGGAGGCGAGAAAGACCGCAAGGCGGGCGATCTCGGAGGGCTCAGCAGCGCGCTTCCAGGGAATGCTCTGCACCTGTTCCTCGAGCAGCTTCGGATCGTCGATGGCGGCCTGATTGAAAGGCGTCAGCACCATTCCAGGAGCGAGCCCATTGACGTTGACCTTGAGCGGTGCCAGCTCGAGAGCAAGAGTGCGGGTGAGCATCCGAATCGCTCCCTTGGAGCAGTCGTAGTCCGCGCCGCCCGCGTTGGGAATGTCCTCGTGTACGGAGGTGACGTTGATGATCTTTCCCTCCCCGCCGGCAGACGTGCGGATCTGGGCAAAACGGCGGCAGCAGAAGAAATAGCCATAGACATTGGTGCGGATCGCCTTGTCCCAGACGTCGGTCGACAACTCGGCAACCTCAGTGCCCGAGGCGTCCACACCGGCATTGTTCATCAGGATGTCCAGGGTGCCGAATGCCTGCATCGCCTCGTCGAACATCGCCTCGACCTGGCTCTCGTCGCTGACGTCGCACTGGACCACGAGCGCCCGGCGGTCTTCTGCCTGCACCGCCTTGCGGGTGTGGTCGGCGCCGTCGGCATCGCTGAGGTAGTTGACGACAACGTGGGCGCCCTCCTTGGCGAACTCCACCGCCGAGGCCTGCCCGATCCCTGAATCGGATCCCGTGATGAGCGCGATCTTGCCGTCCAGCCGTCTGGCTGCCATGTGCTGCTCCTTTTCGTTGCCGTTCATGAAGGGTCTTCCGCGGGCTGGCCCAAGCGCCAGGCAGCGTTGATCAGGCCGACATGGGAGAACGCCTGCGGATAGTTGCCCAGCAGCTCTCCGCTCTGTGGATCTGCTTCCTCGGAGAGCAGGCCGAGATCATTTGCGTGATCGGTGGCGCTGAGGAACCAGGATCGGGCCCGGGCCGGCTCTCCGGCAAGTGCCAAGCACTCGACCAACCAGTAGGTACAGATCAGGAAACCGCTGCGGTCACTTGGCCAGCGACGTACCAGACCGCCCTCGCCCAGCTCATCCTCGATGGCCTCTACGGTCGCTCGCATCCGGTGGTCCCTGGCCGGCAGGAAACCGACCAACGGCAGAACCAGGACAGATGCGTCCAGATCGTCGGACCCAAAGGCGCCCGTGTACGCGCCGGCCTTCTCACTCCACGCCTGGTCGAGGATGGCCTCTCGGACGGCGTCGCGAGCCCTCACCCACGAATCGCGGTCCGCGCCGGCACCGAGGCGCGGCGCGAGCTTGACAGCCCGGTCAAGAGCCACCCAGCACATGACCTTCGAGGAGGTGTAGTGCCGAGACGCGTCCCTGGCCTCCCACATCCCAGCGTCGGGCTGTTCCCACGTACGCGCGGCCCGGTTCGCCAGCGCCACCAGCAACTGTTGCGTCGGCGGCGCGAACTCCCCCAGCTGTTCCCGGAGGAGGTGGGCGGCATCGAGCACCTCGCCGAAGACGTCGAGTTGGTCCTGTTCCCATGCCGCGTTGCCGACCCGCACCGGGGCGCTACCGCGGTAGCCGGCCAGGTGCTCGAGTTCGTGCTCGGTCAGGTCGCGTTCGCCCTCGACTCCGTACATGATTTGGACCAGTTCGTCCCGGACATGCCCGGCGCTGCCGGCCAGCCAGGCGAACAGTCTGCCGGGCTCGTCGGGGCAAGCAGCCAGCCAGAGCGAGCGCATCGTGAGGCTGAGATCGCGCAACCAGGCGTAGCGATAGTCGAAATTCAGGTCCCCGCCCATCGTCTCTGGCAGGGACGTCGTGGCTGCGGCTATGACGGCCCCCGACGGGCCGTACGTCAGACCCTGCAACACCAGCGAACTGCGCCGTACCTGCTCGGAGTAGTCGCCGTCGTAACCGGTGTGCTGGGCCGCCCATGACGTCCACGCGTCCAGAGTGTCGGGCAGGGACGCGGCACCCGCCCCGTCAGGCGCCGCGCCGAACGTCGGCGCGTACGACAGCCGCAGCTCGACGACCTCGCCCTCGGCCACCGCGAACTCGCCGAGGACGGCACCGTCTTCGACGCTCAGCGGTACGTCGGTGTTCAGCGTGAGGGTCACCGGGCCACCCCGGGCCTGCGCACCCTCAGGGGTTGATCGGAGATGTGGCTCGGTACGGCCGTATTCCATCCGGGGCGACAGGTCGGTGCGCATCCGCACCGTTCCCTGCTGACCTTCCACGCGGCGGAGCAGTACGTGCGGGCTGCGTAGGCCGAGGTCGTGACCGCGGGCCCCGCCCTCCAGGAGCAGGGCATCGGTGACGCTCACGGTGCCGGTATCTGTGTGAAACACCGTTCGCAGCACCAGCGTTTCGCCGACATAGCGACGCTGGCAGGTGAACTCACCCACCGGTCGCAGCGTCCAGTGGCCGGCGGCCGGGTCCAGCAGACGGCCGAGCACCGACGGGGAGTCGAATCGTGGAACGCACCACCAGTCGACCGACCCGGAGCGGTCGACCAGCGCGGCGGAGTGGCAGTCGGACAGGAAGCCGTAGTCCGATATCGCCGGCTGCTGGCCCTCAGGTCGGTCTGGCTCGGCCACACCTCACGGTAGAACGCGCGGACAGGCGTTACCACCTACCAGCTGAGAAGTCCGCAATTGGTCAGATCCCCGATCGTCACGGTGCGGTGCTTGACTCACCTGATCCTGCCGACGAGACTGGGGCACCGGAGCGAGACCTTGGCAATTCGTCAACAGGAGCGTGCGCTCGGTGGATACGCGTACGTATGCAAAGGTCGTCGGGGTCATCATCGTGCTGATCGGTGTCGGCGGTCTGATCCTGGGTGAAAAGTCGCTCTTCGGCGTTCTCAATATCGACATCGCCGAGGACATCGTGCATCTGGTCACCGGCGGCCTGATGGCCGTAGTGGGGTTCCGCGGCTCGGACAGTGCCGTCCGCTCGGTGGTCGGCGGGCTGGGCGTTGTCTACCTGATCGTGGGCGTGGTGGGCATCTTCGTGCCGGACATGTTCGGGCTGCTGCCGAGTGAGTACGAGACCGTTTTGGACAACCTCATCCACCTGACCCTCGGCGTACTCGGAATTGTGTTCGGCTTCTTCATCGGCCGCAGAACCGCTGACCACCCGGCGAGCTAGCCGGCGGGCGGGTGGCCAGGGGGCCGACGTCCCGATCAGACTCCGACTGGAACGTCAAGTTCGGCCAGCAGCACGCGCACCCGTCGTTCGATCTCGTCGCGTACTGGCCGTACCGCATTCACATCCAGCCCGGCCGGGTCGTCGAGAACCCATTCCTCGTACCGCTTGCCAGGAAAAATCGGGCAGGCATCGCCGCACCCCATGGTTACCACCACGTCGGCGGCGCGGACCACCTCATCGGTCCACGGCTTGGGGTACTCCACCGAGATGTCGATGCCTCGTTCCCGCATCGCCTCGATGGCTGCGGGGTTTACCGATGACTCCGGTTCCGATCCGCCGGACCAGGCGACGGCGCGGTCGCCAGCTAGCTGAGTGAAAAAGCCCATCGCCATCTGCGAACGGCCGGCGTTGTGGACGCACAGGAACAGAACCGTGGGCCTTCCGTCCTCGTCCAGACCCTCGACCTTGGCCAATGCTTGCAGACGTTGCTGCGCGAAGCGCTCGGCCAGAAGCGGCAGGAACCGCGTCATCGATGCCTTTCCGGCGAATTGGTCGAAGGAGGAATGCAGGAACCGCTCGATGGTTTCCTGCCCGAACACGCCGGCAAAGTCGGTGCT
>JACCUF010000218.1 GCA_013811975.1 Geodermatophilaceae bacterium
GCACAGCAGACTTGCGCGCCCTGGGGTCATCCTCGCCGCCGTGGGAGTCCCTCTCACTCTGATCGGGGCGGTCTTGCACATCGCCATCGACGGCTGGACCTACGATCCGTTCGCCGGCGACGGTGACCCACCCGTGTACTCGATGCTCATCGGCGTCGGCGTCATGGCGTTCGCGCTCGGGACGATCCTGACTGCCGCCGCGGCATACCGCAGGCAGGCGCCCTCCTTGCCAACCACTGCTCTCCTCCTCGGCGGCGTTCTCTACTTCCCCGCCATCCCACTCGGAGCCATCGGCCATGTGCTGTGGAGCCTGCCCTGGTTGTGTCTTGGTGCCCTCCTGGTAATGAAGAGAACAACCGTCGCCAAGCAGGGCACGGATCAGGCTAACGCCACGCAGCGTCGCTAACTCAGTGACCGGCGACATCGGGGTTGTCGGGGTCATGAGCTAGGGCGGATTCAAGTGGTCGTTGCAACACCGGCTGTTTGATCGTCGTCGGATAGTAGGGCGGCGAGGACTTCGGCGGGGGTGCGCCAGCCCAATATTTTGCGTGGCCGGCCGTTGAGTTCTGCGCCGACGGCGGCCAGGTGTTCGGCGGTGTGCACAGACAGATCACTGCCTTTGGGGAAGTACTGGCGCAGCAGGCCGTTGGACGCTCCTATGTTTGTCAAGCGGCTGCGACGGGCTCCTAGGCCCGGTTTGCGGCTTCGATGGTTCGGTAGAGGCGTCGGGCGAGTGCGCGTTTGACGGAGCGTCGAACATCGCGGTGGGTCTTGCCTTCGGCGGTGCGCCGAGTCTCGTAGGCGCGAGTTTCTGGGTGGCATCTCATCCGGGTGATGGCCACCGTGTGCAGGGCTCGGTTCAATGCGCGGTCGCCGCCGCGGTTGAGTCGGTGGCGCGAGTGTTGACCGCTGCTGACTTCCAGCGGCGCGACCCCGGCCAAGGACGCAAACGCAGCCTCGCTGCGGACCCGACCGGAGTGCGACCAGCTGATCAGTAGTTGGGCGGCGACGACCGGCCCGACCCCTGCCTGGGCCAGCAGCGCCGGACCGGCAGGGTGTTGCTTGATCAGCTCGAGCAGCTGCGGGTCGAGGTCGGCGAGCTGTGCGGAGAGGAATCGGATCCGCGCCGAGATGGATTGCATGGTAAGCGCTGAGAGGCGGTGCTCGACGGGTGCGTCCGCCCGGGCCGGTAGCTGCTCGATGCGGGTGAGCTGAATTCTCAGGGTGCATCCCCTCAGTTCTGCTCGCAGCTGTTCGGGTGCCACAACGATCAAGCCCTTGAGTTCGTTGATGGCCTTGGTTCGGCTGACCAGCACGCCCTCCCTGCAGGCGAAAACCATCCGCAGCGCCTCCCGCAGGCCGCCCGCGCGGGGTGCGCCTTGCTGATCTCGTGCGAGGGCTTGGCGGGCCGCACGGATCGCGTCGATCCGATCGTTCTTGGCTCCCCGGGCCCGCTTGAGCGACCCGACCTCGACAACCGTTTCCCCGGCCTCGGCGAGGAACACGACCAGGCCGGCGGCGAAACTGCCGGTTCCTTCCAGCGCCCAGATCCGGCGGCCGGGAGCGGTCGTCCCCGCCCAGGTCAGCATCCGTTCGTAACCGGCACCGTCGGCGGCATCGGCCAGATGCGCACTGACGCGACCGGTGCCGGCATCGAGCACGGCCAAGTCGATCGTGTCGCGGTCCGGGTCACCTCCGATGACGTAGTCGTAGTCCTCTGCCAGCATGGTCATTGCGATTGTCCTTCCATCGAGGGTGATCGTGGACGGCATCGGCCTGGGGCAAGGTCACTGGTCGCGGCAGCACTGTGAGGGGTCACGCCCGGTGAGGGCGGACAAGCTCCTAATCAAGCCAAGACGAGTGGGCCAGGTCGGTGCCGGCAACCCGAGGAACAGGTCAAACGAAGGACACGCCAACGAGGCGGTCAATATTCTCGAGAGTCACCTAGAGCTGCCGAGACCAGCCTGACTGAACGGCCCAACCGAGCCGTCTCCGATACTCACAATGTTCTCGTTGCTGCCGCGCTGCCAGGGGCTGTGGGCATGGCAGAAGTAGACCGGCATGCCGATTGCGGCGGTGAGGTCGAGGTGGCCGGCCATCTCTTTGCCCTGGTCCCAGGTCAGCGAGCGGCGCAAGGGTGCCGGCATAGCGCCAAAGACGCGGATCAGCGCCTCGCTCAGCGCGACCGCGGAGCGGTCGTGGCCGAGGTGGACGAGGACGAGCTGGCGCGTGGTGCGCTCGACCAGCGTGCCGATCGCAGACCGGTTACCACTGCCGACGATGTAGTCACCCTCCCAATGCCCGACCTCGACACGATCGGCAACGGACACTGGCCGGTCATCGATCATCGTCATCGCCACCAGGCGACCGCGGCGGCGAGCATCCGGGCGCCGGTGTGGACGCCGGCGCCGGCGACGGGTGCGCAACGGCATGCAGGTGCGATCGCGGACCACGCCGCTGCCCGGGTCGTAGATGGCTTGGTAGAGCGATTCGGCGACCAGCTGCCGCGCCGGGTCATCGGCGTACTCGACCGACAGGGCACGGCTGATCTGCTCCGGACTCCACCGCAGCGCCAGCAG
>JACCUF010000239.1 GCA_013811975.1 Geodermatophilaceae bacterium
CCGTTCAACTGAGTCGTCCCGATCACGATGCCGAGTGCGACGGCTAGGAACACCGCGGTCAAAGAGACAAGGTGATAGCGAAAATCGATCACGAGAACAGGCCCTTCACCCAGCCGAGCAGGTCGCCCACCTGGTCAGCGAAAAGATCGAGGTAGGTCCGCCCGGCGGTCGAAACCGCCAGGACCGCGCCAATCGCGACGAACGCCGCCAGGACGAGGAAGACCAACGCGGAAGAGGAGATGCGGCTCTTGTACAGCCTGCTCACACCCTTGGCATCGACCAACTTCGCGCCGATCCGCAACCGGGTGAGGAACGTCGAGGCCATGCCGCCACGACCCTTGTCCAGGAACTCCACCAGCGTGGCGTGCGTGCCCACCGCGACGATCAGAGTGGCCCCCTTGGCATCGGCCAGCAGCATCGCGATGTCCTCGCTCGTGCCGGTGGCCGGGAAGGTGATGGCGTCCACGCCAAGGTCCTGCACCCGCGGGAGCCCGGGGGCGCGGCCGTCGGCATAGGCATGCACGATGACCTCAGCGCCGCAGCGCAGCGTGTCGTCGGAGACAGAATCCATATCCCCCACGATGATCGCCGGCTTGTAGCCCGCCTCACGCAGTGCATCGGCGCCGCCGTCGACACCGATCAGCACCGGTCGGTAGTCCCGGATGTAGGAGCGCAGCTGAGCAAGGTCCTCCTTGTAGTCATACCCCCGGACGACGATGAGAACGTGCTGGCCGTCCATATCGGTCTTGATGGCGGGAACCCCGACGCCGTCGAGCAACAGCGCGCGCTCACGCTTCATGTATTCCATCGTGTTGGCGGCGAAGGCCTCGAGTTGGCTGGACAAACCCGCCTTGGCCTCTTCCATCGCCACGGCGATGGCATCCGAGTCGAGATGACGGCCCTCGGCCACCAACCGGTCGCCGACGTAGAGGCACTCTCCGTCGACCCTGACCCTGGTTCCCTCCTTGACCTTGCCGAACACGTCGGCTCCGACGTTGTCCAGGATCGGGATGCCGGCCCGGGCCAGGATGCCCGGGCCCAGGTTGGGATACCGCCCGGAAATGCTCTGGGAGGCGTTCACGACGGCGCTCACCCCACGAGCGACCAGCGCGTCGGCAGCCACCCGGTCGATGTCGGTATGGTCGATCACCGCGATCTCACCGGAGTTCAGCCGCTTGGTGAGGTCCTTGGTACGTCGGTCGAGTCTGACCACACCGGAGACTCCGGGTAGGGCATCCGCGGCTCGTCCGCGGCGCAGGGTGCCTAATCGCATCCACCCAGTCTCCCACCGTCTCGGGTAGGCACCGAGCCGCCACGCGCGGTCAGCGTGGATCGGCGGCGCCGGCAAGCAGTTCGGCGGCGTGAGCAAGACCTGTCTCGCTGTCTGGAAGGCCGGCCAGCATGCGGGACAGCTCCTGTATCCGCTCGTTGCCGCTGACCTCGTGGATCCCGCTGGTAGTGATCGTGCCGTCGCTGGTCTTGTCGACAACGAGGTGGGCGCCTCCATGGGCCGCAACCTGCGGCAGATGCGTGACGACCAGGACCTGATGGTGGGCGGCCAGCGCGGCCAGCCGCCGTCCGATCTGCACGGCGGCCTGTCCCCCGACGCCGGCATCAACCTCGTCGAAGACCATCAGCGGCACCGGGTCTGTCCCAGCGAGCACCACCTCGATGGCCAGCATCACCCGAGACAGTTCACCACCGGAGGCTGCCCGGTGCAGGGGGGACGCCTCGGTTCCGGCATGCGGAGCGAGCAGCAGGGTCACTTCGTCTATCCCGTCGGGCCCGGGTGCGTCCGCGTCGGAGCCGATCTCGATCTCGATCCGAGCAACCGGCATGGCCAGCGCGCCGAGTTCGTTTTGCACGGCTGCCGAGAGCCGGCGCCCGGCCGCACGGCGTGCGCTGGAAACGTGTTCGCCCAACTCCCCCACCGCGCGCCGCGCGGCATCGCGGTCCGCACGCAGCGCGGCCAAGGCGTCGTCGGAGACGTCGAGGTCGAGGAGCTGACGCTCGGCCTCGAGTGCCCATGCCAGGACTCCGTCGCTGCCCGTGCCAGGTGCGGCAAACCGGCGAACCACCGCTTGAAGCACCGAGATCCGCTCCTGGACCTCGGCCAGCCGCCCAGGGTCAGCGACGATGTCCTGGATGTAGCCGGCGAGCTCAGCGGCGATGTCGGCGGCCGTGTACGACAGGGCTGCTACCTGGCCGCCCAGCTGCCGCAAGGTCGCATCGCTGGCCCGCTCCAGCGCAACAGTGGCGCGGGCGAGAGCGCTGAGCGCATCGGCCTGCATTCTGCCGCCGTCAGCCATCGGATCGCCGGACAACGCGTCATGGGCATCCTGCGCGGCGCGCCCCAACTCCTCGGCGTCGCCCAAGCGGACCGCTAGGGCGCTCAGCTCCTGCTCCTCACCGGGTTTCAGCTCCGCGGCGGCGATCTCGGCCAGGCCATGACGCAGGACTTCGGAGGTCCGGGCCAGCTCGTGCGTCCTTGCGCTCTTGACGGCTAGCCGATCGTCGAGGTCCCGCCAGCGTGCATAGGCGGCTCGGTAATCGGCCAGCAGGCGGCCATGCTCGGCGCCAGCGAACCGGTCCAGGGCCGCCCGCTGCTCCTTCGGTCGTCGCAGCCGGAGTTGGTCGGACTGTCCGTGCAGGGCCCAGGCCGACTCGGCGAGTTCGGTGAGTACGGCGATGGGCACGCTGCGCCCGCCCAGGTGGGCGCGGCTGCGACCTTCGCTGTTGACCGTTCGTGAAACGATGAGTGTGCCGTCCTCGTCGGGCTCGGCACCGGCCCGCCGGGCGATCTCCCAGGCTGGATGGTCGGTGGGCAGTTCGAGGCGGCCCTCTACCGACAGCCGGGCGGCGCCGCTGCGGATCCGGCCGGGGTCGCCGCGCCCACCGAAGAGCAGAGCCAGGCCGGTCACCACCATGGTCTTGCCTGCGCCGGTCTCCCCCGTGAGCACGGTCAGGCCACCAACCAGATCCAGCCGTGCCTCGGCGATCACGCCGAGGTGCTCGATGCGCAGCTCCCGCAACACCGGCTCAGCCCCCGTCAGGAACCGCGGCAGTGTGTCGGAATCCGTCAGCGGGTAGCCGGAACCGGGCAACGAGCCGGTCACCGAATCCGGTCGAATGGACCCGCGCCACATGCACCGGCTGCTCGGACTTGATGACCTCTACCCGCCCCCCCGGGGGTACCGGGAGAGTGCGACGTCCGTCGGCGCACAGGACCGCTCCCTCGCCGTATTCGGCGATGGCCACAGTCAGGATCGAGGTCGGCGGGATCACCAGCGGGCGGGCGAACAGTGCGTGGGCGCTGGTCGGGACGACCAGCAGTGCTTCGACGTCCGGCCAGACGACCGGTCCCCCGGCGGAGAAGGCGTACGCCGTGGAGCCGGTCGGGGTGGCGCACAGGACGCCGTCGCAGCCGAAGCTGGTCAGCTGTCGACCGTCCACCAGCAGCGCTACATCGAGCACCCGGGTGCGGCTCGCCTTCTCCACCGAGACCTCGTTGAGCGCCCACGTGGTTCCCAGCGTTTCACCGCCCGGACCGAACACGACTGCCTCGACGGACAGTCGCTCTTCCACCACATAGCTGCGCTCCAGAATATGGCTGATCGTGTCATCGACGGCCTCTGGTTCGGTTTCGGCCAGGAAGCCGACCCGGCCGAGGTTGACCCCGATCAGTGGAGCATCGGCAGTCCGCGCGACCTCCACCGCTCGCAGGAACGTCCCATCACCACCGAACACGATGACGATCTCGGCGTCGACGGCCGCCTGGTCATCGCCAGGGACCACGGTGACGCCGTCGACCGCCAGATCATCGGCCTCCTCCTCGAGAATCCGGACCTCGAAGCCTTCGCGATGCAGCGCCTTGCACACCATCGTCGCCAGGTCGACGATGTCGGCCCGACCGGTGTGCGCGATCAGCAGCGCGGTCCGGGGAATGCTCCGCGGCGCTGGGTCAGG
Organism: Geodermatophilaceae bacterium; assembly: GCA_013811975.1. Lineage (GTDB taxonomy): Bacteria > Actinomycetota > Actinomycetes > Mycobacteriales > Geodermatophilaceae > JACCQS01. Next base: position 3,967 of record JACCUF010000239.1, read on the forward strand.
GCGCGGGCCGTAGACGAGCGGACTCACCACGCCCACCTCCCTCCCCGCCGCAGCGGCGGTCATTTGGGCCCATTCTCGACCGCACGGCGTACATCGTCGCCGTCAAGCGGGGGTGCATCGCTCCTGAGCCACAGAAAGTACTCGACGTTCCCCGCCGGGCCCGGAAGAGAACTGGCCGTAACGCCGGCAACCCCCCACCCGAGCCGGGCCGCGGCAGCGCCGACGGACTCGACCGCTGCACACCGCAGGAGCGGATCGCGTACGACTCCGCCCTTTCCGATCCGATCCCTGCCAACCTCGAACTGTGGCTTGACCATGAGGAACAAGTCACCGCCGCCCACGACCAGGCCGGTCAGGGCGGGAAGGACCAGGGCCAGCGAGATGAACGACAGGTCAGCCGTGATCAGGTCCACCGGTGTGCCGATGTCCTCGACGCCGAGATGACGGACGTTCCGACGGTCCATCACGGTGACGCGGACATCGGTCCGCAGGGACCAGGCGATCAGTCCGTATCCCACGTCCACGGCAAGCACCTCGAGCGCGCCACGTCGCAGCAGGACATCGGTGAACCCGCCAGTGGAGGCACCGGCATCCAAGCAGCGTCGGCCCTGAACTCGCACCGGGAGAACATCCAGCGCACCGGCCAGCTTCCGGGCGCCGCGGGAGACGTAGTCCGGCCCTTCCCGCAGTGGGCGGACGACCAGCGCGGTGTCGGCTGCGACGGCGGTCGCGGCTTTCAGGGCGACCTGGCCGGACACGGTGACGCGACCCTCGGTGATCAGATCCGCGGCGTGCTCTCTGGACCGGACCAGACCCCGGCGGACCAGTTCGGCGTCCAGCCGCATGCGGCGCGGCACTACCGAAGGCCCCCCCGGCGCGACCACCCAGACCTTCCCGGAGTTGGCATCAGGCGTCCCCGCACAGCACTAGACGTGGTCGACGCTGGACAGGGTGTCTCCCAGGTGCCGGTGAAGTGCCTCGTAGACACCGGGATGTTCCTCCACCGGTCGGTCGGCGAGGCCGGCCAACGCCACCGCCACCTCGCCCGCGATACCGGGCGCTACTGCGGGTTTCATCTCGGCGACCGGCGCGTCCGGCCCGCTTCCGATGCTCGGATCGGTCGAGTTCTCGCTGCCTGACTCGCCCGGCGGTCGCGCTGGAATCCTACGATTGGCATCCGCCGGTCGATATTCAGGCTCTGCCGATCGGGTCATGGGGCCGAGTCCCCGGGGCGGCCGCCCGCCGCAGGGCCGCCGGGCTGGTTCTCCACGTCGAGGTCGGCAGGGGTTTGCAGCGGTGTTCGGGGAGGCGCAGTCTCGGCTGGGGAGAACTTGGGCGAAGCGGCCTTCGCCGGGGCGGTCTTCTTCACTGGGGCGGTCTTCTTCGCTGCGGCTGTGCTCTGCTTCCTTGCGGTTGACTTCGGAGGGGCCGCCTTCTTGACCATCTTGTTGCCGGCTTCCCTCGTCGTCGTTGCAGCGTCTTGGGAGTCCGTCTTTGTGGCAATAGCGGTCACCGTAGGTGGAGGTAGCGCGACTGGATCCGCACGCACAGGTGGCGGCACCGACGGCGCCGGGGTCTGTGGGGTCGCGGAGGGACGGCGAAGCAATGCGGGGGCATGCGCGCGGATGCCCGTGACGGTCGTCTTCATTGCCCGTCTCAAGGCACGCCCGGCGTCCTGCGCCGCTCCCGAAACGATCGCGGCCACGGTGCCGAACCGGTCTCTCACCACGATCCACTCCTTCTCTGATTCCACATCCGACCACAAGCTAGCGCCCCGAAACGCGAGATTAGTCGCCCGACGCGAGCCCGAGGCGAGTAAGCAGGGCGGCTGAGGTCTGGTCACCGGCCACGGTAGGAACGATCCCAGTCTCCCAGGCCAGGACGGCCAAGGCACGTAGCGCGTCGCAGTCCGCACCGGAAGATGCCGGGGAAGCAGGGTGCCCGCTGCCACCGGTGTCTCGAAAACGGGCCAGCAGCAACGAGTCGCCCCGATCGGTGACCCGCCAATCTCCGCAGATCGCCGCACCAGCGGATAGCACGACCTCGGGATGCGACACCAGGATCCCGCCGAGATCTGCGGCCAGGTAGGTCGGGCGCTGCCCCACGCGCGCGGTCAGTAGATCCGCCGGCTGCGCCACCCCGGTCAGCACCAACAGGCTCGGCACCCCGGCTCGTTGCGCACCCTCGATATCGGTGTCCAGCCGGTCGCCGACGACCAACGGCTGGGCGGCGCCAGTCCGCAGAACGCATTCGGTGTGCATCGCCGGCTCCGGCTTGCCCGCCACGACCGGTGTGACGCCGGTCGTCCGCGCGACGACCTCCACAAAGCTTCCGTTGCCGGGCAGCGGTCCGCGCGGTGACGGCAGTGTCGAATCAGCGTTCGTGGCCACCCAGAAGGCGCCCGCCCGGACGGCAACGCAGGCTTCGGCAAGCATCGCCCAGGACAACTCGGGGCTGTACCCCTGCGCGACCCCCGCCGGATCGTCGGTGGCCGACCAGACGGCCCGCAGGCCCGCGCTCTCCACTTCTGCGGCCAAGGCGGCCGTACCGACGATCAGCACCGGCGACCCAGGTGGCAGCCGTTCGGCGAGGACCCGGCTGGCTGCCTGCGACGAGGTGATCACCTCGTCGTCGATGGCAGCGATACCCAAATCCCGGAGATGCTCGCCCACCTCGTGGGGGGTGCGGGAGGCGTTGTTGGTGACATAGCCGAAGCGCATGCCTGCCTCAGTGGCCGCGGCGATGATCTCCGGAACGCCCGCCACGGCATCGGATCCGACGTAGACGACGCCGTCGAGATCGAGCAGGGCGACGTCATGCTGGTGAATCAGGGGCGTCGAACTGGCCTGCAGGGCAACTCTGTTCATGCTAAGCGGGCCGGAGCCGTCTCACGGAGCCAGGCCAGCACGCAGCCCACCAGATCGGTGCGAGTGCGCGCGGTAGTTGTGCCTGACCCTCGCCGTACGGCGAATTCATGGTCGGCGTCTTCGACCAGCGCGATCCGAATGGTGTCGGGCAATGCCGGAAAGTCCTTCGGCGCACCGAAAGGATCGCGCTCTCCCTGGACCACCAAGGTGGGCACGCCACTTTCCTGCAGCTCCAGTAACCGCGATTGCTCTGGGCGCCACGGAGGATGCAGTGGAAAGGCCAGTGCAAGGCAGGCCACGGCGCCGACCGACGTGGCCGTGCGGCAGGCAACCCTGGCCCCGGAGCTGCGCCCGCCCACGACGAGGCAGGCGGCCTCAGGCAGATGCGCCAACGCGTCGGCCCAGCTCTCGTCCAGTTCAGCGGCACGCGAGGCCACCTTCCGACCCGCCACCCGCCAGGGTTGTTCGACCCGGATGACGCCGATCCCGCTAGCAGGCAGGTCGTGGGCCAGCCAACCGAGATCGCGTGCATCGGCGCCGCCACCGGCGCCATGCCCCAGAACCAACGTGGCCCACGGGAGCTGGGCGGGTGGGTGCTGGCCGGGTGACCGCAACAGCCGAGCCGGGCCGTGCCGAGTCTCGACGAGACTCTGCTCACAAGCAGGTCGCTCGAAGACTCGATGCTCGGGCACCCCCGCATCTTGCCCGACCAGCCATCGGCACAGGGCTGGAGGACTAACCTCCGGAAGTGCCGACAGCCCGATCGCCGGGCGGCGACCGCCTCGAGCTCTTCCCCTTCGTCGCGACCCGCTACCGCGATCCAGAGCGCCTTCGCGCCCTCACATCACCGGCCTATGACCTCATTGCGCCGGATGAGCGGGAGAACCTGGCCCAGGCCGACGAGCACAGCATCGTGCATCTGACCCTGCCCACCTTCGGCGCAGACGACGCCCAGCGCCGGCTGAGCGCCTGGCGGCGCGACGGCGTGCTGGTTCCCGATTCGGAGCCGGCTCTGTTCGTCTACGACCTGGTCGAGTCCGGCGCGGGTCCGAACCGGCTGTCAACCCGAGGCTGGGTCGGCTCGGTCACCCTCGTGCCGCCCGGCTCAGCTGCCATCTCGCCACACGAGGCCACGATGCCGGCGCCGGTTGCCGATCGTTTGCGGCTGCTGGCCGCGACGCAGACCAACCTCGAGCCCATCGTGCTCACGCACGACGGCCCACGGTCGGTCTTTGACGAGCTCGCCCGTGGCTACGTCGATGTCGCCCAGCCGATCATCGACCTGCTCGACGATGGCGGTGTTCGGCATCGACTCTGGCGGGTCGCCGACCGCGAGCACGTCGAGGCCGTACGTGCAGACTTCGCGGATCGACGGGCAGTGATCGCCGATGGCCATCACCGCTACGAGAGCTATCTCGACTATCAAGCACTGCAACGCGCCACGGGGGCCGGTACTGGCCCATGGGACCGTGGACTGGCCCTGCTCGTACCAACGCAGGCGCACGGGCCGCAAGTACAAGCCATTCACCGCGTGGTTCCAGACCTGCCCCTGGATCGAGCAGCGCTGGCCGCAGTCGGCGCCTTCCGAGTCACCGCGATCGGCCCGATGACAGCAGCCGAGGCCGACGATCTCCTCTCACAATCGCACGAGACCACCGTGCTACTCACCGACGGGAGCACCTGGGTCGCGCTGACCGACCCGGAGCGCGCGCACCTGCTGGCCACCACCTCAGCAGACCTCGCCGCTGCCTGGTGGAACCTGGACATCGCCCTGGTGGACGCGGGACTGATCGAAGGTCTGTGGGCAGCCTCGGGCACAGTGGCCCTGCGACACTCCACGCCATCGGCGATCGCGACCGCCCGCGACCGGTCAGGCGTCGCGGTCCTGGTCCGGCCCACGGCTGCCGCAACGGTCCTTGCCCTGGCTGCGCGCGGTGTTCTGATGCCCCGCAAGTCCACATTCTTCGTGCCGAAGCCGCGGACCGGTCTTGTCATGCGTTGCTTCGTCGACGAACTCGACTATCCGGGGCCGGCACGATAGTCACCGCGCGTTCTCCGCGTTCTCCGCGTTCTCCGCGATCTCCGCGATCTGCCGATCGCCGGCGTCAGGGTGGCCGTCAGGCGGCTCCGGTGGTCACCGGACGACGGCGCGGCTTGGTGGCCGGCGCCCTCGAGACCCGGCGCACCGTGCGTACGTCGACCTCGTAGGCGCTACGCGTCCCGAACTCGCCGCGCCAGAATCGGCGGTGCAGGGCGCCGTGCAGCTCCAAGACGTCCCCGGGCGCCCAACCAGCCGCGGCTTTGATGGCCGCTGCCCGGAAGCTGGTGCATTGGAGGGAATCGGTGCTTTGTCGACGGACGGCGGCCGGCGGTCGCCGCACGACGATCCGGAAATCCACCGCGACATCTCCGCTGGGCATGGTCTTGTGCACTGGTAGTTCCGCCAGCCGGCCGATCAGATGCACTTCGTTGGTGTCGATGACCGCCAGGCTCATGGCGTCCCCGGTTCTCTTCTCGGCGGGTCCCCGGATGGGCTCCCGCGACTACCGGATAAGCGTCGATGATCCCGGCCGTCAGAAGACGTGCCTCAGGGCACTTGTGGATTTAGCGAGGGGTTGTGGAAAGCCGGGAACCCCGCCTGGCGCGGACCCGACCCGCGACCTCGGCGAGGGCTGCGCCAAGCAGAACCAGCAGGCAGGCCGCCGCCCAGCCGACCAGGTAGTTCCGTCCGAGCAGTGTGGGGTTGCCCGCTTGCGCGCCGGGTTTACCCAAGAGCGGCAGCGCGATCAGGGTCAGCGAGGCGATGCTCACCAAGGCGACGAGCGGGACGCGGCGTCCGGTGACCGACCAGCGGCGGGCTACCAGCTTGCTGGATACGGCGATCGCTGGTGAGAGAACGAAGTCGTGCAAGAACAAGCCGGCGGCGAGCCAGAAACCCACCCACAGCAGGTTGACGAAGTCGATGCCAAGCAGGTTGAACAGGCCGACGCCGACCAGGACGAGGCCGCCGACGCCGATCGCAAGACGCGCAGCCGGGGCCCCCGATGTCACGGGGCGGGTCATCCGATGACCTCGATCCTGGTGACCCACTTCGTCTGGAGTACGCCCGGGCGGCTGGGCGCGATCAGGCGGCACGGGAACCCATGGTCGCGCACCAGCTCCTCGCCGTTGAGCCGCAGGGCGAGCAAAGTCAGCGGGTCGGCCGAATGCTGAGTCGGGAGCACCGACTCGCCGAAAGCGGCCTGGGTCTGCAGCGAGATGATCCGCAGCCGCGACTCCGCCGGCGCGTCGACGGCCGCAAGCAGGTCACTGATCCGGACGCCGGTCCATTCAGCGTTGGTGGACCACCCCTCGACACAGGTGATCGGCAACGCGACGGTGCGCTGGGGCATGGCCCGCAGTTCATCCAGACTCCACGTGCCGGTGGCGGTCTCGGAGACCACGGTGAGTTCGAACGCCGACCCGATCGCCTGGTCGGTGATACCCGCCGCATCAGCAGTTCGGTTGATCGGGACCCCCTGGGGCCCGGTTCCGGTCGACGGTGAGAGCACGGCCAGCTTGGACAGCCAGGGAATCGACCCGCCTGCGATCGACAACGCGGCCAGCCCTGACGCGATGTAGGCCGAGCGCACAACGGTGCGGCGCGGAATCCCGTGTTTCTCAGAGGTCTCTGCCGAGTCGGCTTCTGCACCCTGGTCAGCACCGCCTCCCGCGGGCTGGTCCGCTGGGTCCTGAGAAGCCACAGCTTGAGGCTTCTCGTCGGTCTCGGCGCTGGACACGGGCAACGACGAGTCGTCGGCTTCCACCGGCCGGGACAATGCCATTCGGATGACCGGCAGCTTGATGGCGATGTGCAACAGCAACGATCCCGCGGCAACCCAGGCCACCGCGAAGTGGGCGGCGCGAAAGTCGAATGGCCAGATATAGACCTTGGCGATGTTCAGGACGCCGATCGTGAGTTCGAAGATGACCGCGGCGACCAGCGCTGCGATGGACAGCCGTTCCAAGGCGTGTACGACGGATTTCACGGTGGGTCGGACGTACAACCTCGGGTAGACCGACCAGAGCTTGACCAGCAGCAGCGGGATGGCCGCCACTCCGCTGATCACGTGCGCGCCCTGGGTGACCCGGTATCCCCAGGACGGCCGGGTCGGCCACGGGAACCAGACAAGGTCCTGGGCTGCGTGCGAGAGCAGTCCGGTGATGAAGCAGACGGAGATCGCGATGCCGAGCCCCACGCCGACCCGCGAGGCGACCGCCGGTGAGCGACCCCGGCTGGTGAACGTCTCCTCTCGCGGGATCAGCATCAGCGAGTGCACCACGGCGGCGATCCACGACCCAGCAGAGCGACCCAGCGATCAGCACGCTGATCGAGCCCGTTGAAGCTGAGACCGGCGTGCTCGGCCAGGTCGCCGATCGCGTCAGCCGCCACCCGGGCCCATGGAAACCAGGAGCTGACCATGTCGTCGACCTCGAGCCGGATCAGCCGGCTGCTGACTCCTTGTCCTGGCGGGTCGACCTCGACGACAGCTTGTCCCCCGGGGGCGAGCATGGTCTGCACTCGACGCAAGAGGGCGACCGGGTCACCGCCGATTCCGATGTTCCCGTCAGCCAGCAACAGATTCGGCCATCTGCCTTGTCCGGGTACCCAGGAGAAGACATCCCGACGCAGCGCGGTGGCCCCTCGCTGACGGGCCAATTCCACCGCCTCAGCGGAGACGTCGATGCCCATGGCGCTGACGCCTTTCTCGATCAGTGCGGCACAGAGCCGACCTGGCCCGCAACCGACATCCAGGGTGCTGCGGGTGCAGTGGGCGAGCAGAATGTCGTCGTCGAGGCCTGCTGGCTCCAGCCAACGGGCCACGCACATTCCCATTGCCTGCCCCTCGTTGTCGACTGCGCGCAGGCGACGGCTGCTCAGCCCACGTTCGTAGACCGTCACCGGATTCAGTCCTGCAGAACTGATTGTGTCTGCTCCGATGTTCATCGCACTCCCTGTGATCTGAGCGCGGCTGACGCGTGCAGGCCGGGATGTTCAGCCGAGATGACCTTGGCGTCGTCGAGGGTGTCCAGATCCCGCAGTGCGGCAACCAATCCCACCCGTGCCCCGACGGTCTGCAATGCGGCGAGAGTGAGCGTGCCGGTGTCCGAGCGAGACGTCGGTACATCGGCGAGCACGGCTGCGTGGGACGGTTCGGAGGTCCCGCACACCCACCAGCCACCGTCTTCGGCCGGGCCGAGGATGGCGTCGACATCCGACCCGCAGAGAAGACGAGCACTGTCCTCGAGCAGGTCAGCGCTCACGTGCGGAGTGTCCATGCCGATCTGCAGGACCCGGCGGGCCCGGTCGTCGTCGGTACGGCCGAGGCGGGACGCATCGAGGTGGGCTTGGGCCAGTCGATGCCCCAGCCCACCTGAGGACTGCCCGATCACCCGCCAGTTGGCGACCTCACGACGAAGCTCCGACGTGTCGATGACTCCGGTGTCGGCCAGGTCCCCGGTCAGCGCCAGGACCCGGTGGCTGAACACAGATCCGGCGACCAGGAGGGTGTCCAACAGTGCCGCCGCGGCCACTCGGGCGGCACCGACGTCACCGAGGTCCGCAGCCAACCTGGTCTTCACCGCACCGGGGCGAGGAGCCTTGGCGACGACAAGCACAACTACGTCCGGACAACCACTCATGGCATCGCTGCCGCGAAATCTCGCAGTGCCCGAGCGGTCCCCGCGATCGAGCCGGTGACTTTGGAGCGTCCGGCTGTGCGCGGTGCGTAGTCCACGTCGACTTCGCGCACCTGCCAACCGGCTCTCGCGGCTCGGACCAGCAATTCAATGGGGTAACCAAACCTTCGATCTTCGACGCCGAGCTCGAGCAGCGGGATCCGTCGAACTACTCGGACCGAGCCGAGATCGTGTACCCGAATCCCGGTGCGCTGGCGTAGGCGCGCTGCAAGCACCGCATTGCCGACCCGGGCGTGCCATGGCCAAGCGCCCTTGCCGGTCGGTCGGCGACGTCCGATGACCAGGTCCGGGCGGGCAGCACCATGGGTAGCTCCGTAGCCCGGGGACGCTGCGGAATTTTCGAGGAGGGCAACCATGGCAGGTAGCTGGCCGGGATCGACTGAGCCGTCGGAATCCATGAAGCAGACGATGTCGGTACGGGCGGCCATCAGCCCGGTATGTACCGCGGCGCCATACCCAGGG
>JACCUF010000260.1 GCA_013811975.1 Geodermatophilaceae bacterium
AAGGGCACCTCGATGGCGTGCGCCGCACCTGCCATGAACTCTGGGATGTCGCATCCGAGCAACAGCCGAAGACCTGGTTCTGGGACTGGGTACGCGATCGCTACGACCCTCGGCCCAAGCCGGTACGTCTACTGCCCGGCATCATCCATTGGCCTGGCGTACGCCGGATGACCGTCGACCTGGGAGCGCATTGGGTCCCGGGAGAGCACATCCGCCCCAGCAGCATCCGCGGCCCCGGCTCGGCCCATGCCGAGATTCTCGCAGCGGCCGCGCACTTTCCACGGTGGGCTCGCGCGATGGACGGGGTGAGCGTGCCCTACATCTGGCTGTCCGGCTACCAGGTGACCCACCCCGAGGAGTCGACACGCCTTCGGTTGCCGGGCTTGGCCTGGGTCGAGTACCGCCAGACGCTGAGTTTCACCGTCGATCGGATCGACCGAGCGCACACCGGCTGGGCCTCGCCAGTCATCTAGGCCGGACGGGCTGTGAGCTGCAGGCCTTTCCGCACCAGCGGCGGTCAGTTCCGCCAGGTGTTGCGGCGACGTACCTGATCCCGGATCAGGACCGCGGCGATGACCGCAGCGGTACCGAGCACCCAGAGGTTTTCGACTCGGCCGCTGTGGTTACCGACCAGCATCAGCAGCAGGGAGACGACGGCGAGCCAACCCAGGACTCGGGGAACCACCTTGAATTCCTGGTGCCAGCCCCAGTCCTCGGGGCGTTCGTGCGGTTCAAGTACGTACCCGTCCCACGACGACGGGGCGGCCAGGTCACGACCCGGCTCGGAAGTGGCGCTCACATGGATCCTTTCGACCGCGTGCGTGTCCAGCACATCATCGCAGACCGGCCAAAGGTCAGGCGTTGCCCTGTCCAGGCTGCTCCCACGCCAGTCCAGGGAAGCGGGCGAAATCTCGGTCGAGACTTGCCACGCCACAACCATTCTCCATAGCGAGGGAGGCCAGGAACGCGTCTGGGACCAGATCCCCAGCCGCCTGCCCGTCCCGACATAGGGTCGCGAAGAGTTCGAAGCGCCTCGGCCCGGAGCGCAGTGCCGAGTGACCGGGCTGAGCCCGAACTGCCCTTGCAAAATCGAAGACTTTGTCCAAAGGACTGGGTTCGCCGAAAACCCGTCGGTTGGTTGCGAGTCGGACAACTGCTGCCCACACCTCGTCAGGCACGCAGAACCTGCGTTGCTCCGCGAGCAGTCGGTCGAACCACGGGCGGACTAGCCCGTGCTGCGGGTGATCGTCGCGAAGAGCGGCCAGCACGACGTTGACGTCGAGCAGGATCACCGCAGGTCCTCAACGGGCCGACCTTCCTCCATCGCCTCCAAGAGCGTTCGGTACGAGCTGGCGTCCACTCCCGGGCGCAGGCCCGAGCCACCGCGAAGTACCGGCACGACGGGAGGGGTCCCCTGGCTTCGCACGGCAAGCTGGCTACGAATCGCCTCCTCGATGTACTCGCCCAAGGTCTGGCCTCGTTGTCTGGCCTCGGCCTTGGCCGAAGCGAGCAACTCATCGGCAATCGCCACTGTGGTGCGCATGATGTCAAGCATAGCGCATCAAGCGCATCACGGTTCGTACGCCAGACTGTGCCTCGTGGGCCCACACCGCAGTGTCATCGTGCTCGGCTCGACCGGCTCGATCGGCACCCAGGCCCTGGAGGTCCTGGCCGCCTATCCCGCCCGGTTCACCGTCGCCGGGATTGCCGCGAGGGGTAGCGACCCGCAACTGCTGGCCCGCCAGGCGCTGGACTGCGGAGTGAGGACCGTGGCGGTTGCCCGAGCCACCTCGGCTCAGGACCTTCAGCTGGCCTTCTATGCCGAGGCGGCTCGGCGCGGTTACCCAGAAGGCAACTACTCGGTGCCTGAGATTTTGGCCGGACCGCAGGCTGCCTCCGAGCTCGCCGGCCGCCGCGCCGACGTCGTCCTCAACGCGATCACCGGCTCGATCGGACTCGAGCCCAGCCTTGCCGCCCTGGCAGCCGGTTCCGTGCTCGCTCTGGCCAACAAGGAGTCGCTGATCGCCGGCGGTGATCTCGTGACGGCTCTCGCTAAGCCAGGACAGATCGTGCCGGTGGACTCCGAACACTCGGCTCTGGCCCAATGTCTGCGTGGTGGAGCCACCGCGGAGGTGGACCGACTCATCCTGACTGCCAGCGGCGGCCCGTTCCGGGGAAGGAAGCCCGCCGATCTTGTCGAAGTCACGGTCGAGCAGGCCATGGCGCACCCCACCTGGGCCATGGGACCTGTGGTGACGATCAACTCCGCGACGATGGTCAACAAGGCGTTGGAGGTGATCGAAGCGCACATTCTGTTCGGGATCCCGTACGACCGGATCGACGTCGTCGTGCATCCGCAGTCGATCGTGCACTCGATGGTGGCCTTCGTCGACGGATCCACCCTGGCCCAGGCCAGCCCGCCGGACATGAAGCTGCCCATCGCGCTGGCCCTGTCCTGGCCGGACCGACTTTCCGGCGTACGGCCCGCTCTGGACTGGTCGCAAGCGGGGAGCTGGGACTTCGAGCCCTTGGACGACGCGGCCTTCCCGGCTGTCGAACTCGCGCGCTCGGTCGGGCGTACTGGGAGATGCCGGCCCGCGATCTACAACGCCGCCAACGAGGAGGCCGTGGCCGGGTTCCTACGGGGGGACCTCCCGTTCACCGGCATCGTGCCCACGGTGGCGCGTATCGTCGGGAGCGCGCCGGACTTCGGCGAACCGAGCTCGGTGTCCGACGTCAACCAGGCCGAATCCTGGGCGCGCGCCAACGCGCGGGCCTTCATCGCAGGGGAGCACAGCGTTGCCCGTACCTAGGGTGTGGCCCGTCCGTCGCGTGCATAGAGCCTCTGCAGGTAGGGGCACCGCGGGGAGGGGCACCGCATGAGTGGAATCCTCTGGACGACCCTCGGGATCGGGCTGTTCGCGATCGGACTGCTCTTCTCGATCTGGTTCCACGAACTCGGTCACTTCATGTGGGCTCGCCGCTTCGGCATGCGGGTACCCCAGTTCATGGTCGGCTTCGGCCCGACTCTGTGGTCCCGGCAGCGCGGTGAGACCGAACACGGGGTCAAGGCCATCCCGCTCGGTGGCTACATCCGCATCGTCGGCATGATCCCGCCGGCCAAAGCTGACGGACGGCCTCGCACGTACGGTCGGCTCCGCAGGATGATCGAAGAGGTACGTGGCGCCGCCCTAGACGACATCGAACCCGGCGACGAGGACCGGGTGTTCTACAAGAAGCCCTGGTGGCAGCGGGTGATCGTCATGATGGCCGGCCCGGTGCACAACTTGGTGCTGGCCTTCATCTTCTTCACCATCATCCTGGTCGGCTTCGGGATTCCATCAGACAATCCATCGCTGACGATCGACACGGTCAGCGAGTGCGTCCTTCCCGCCGAATCACCCGTGAAGGACTGCACGACCCCGATCGACGACGCTGGCCAAGCCTGCGGTGTCGGGGAGAGCGGATGCGATCTGCCACCGGCCAGCCCCGCAGCCGAGGCCGGCATCCGGGCCGGTGACCGGATCACCGCGGTGGACGGCGAGCCGGTGACGACGTGGAAACAGGTCCAGGACCTGATCCGGGTCAGTGCTGGCGCCACCGTGCAGTTCACGGTTGACCGAGCCGGGCAGACCGATGACGTGGCCGTCACGCCGATTGCGAATCGGGTCTACCTCGACGCGCAGGCCACGGAGACGACCGAGGTCGGGTTCGTCGGGGTCTCACC
>JACCUF010000315.1 GCA_013811975.1 Geodermatophilaceae bacterium
TGCAGCAGCACCGAGTCACGCACGCTCGCGCCAGCCTCGATCCGGACGTCTGGGGAGATCACCGAGTCGCGCACGGATCCAGCGACGTTGCAGCCCGGTGACAACAGACTGTTGTCCACCTCGGCGCTGCTGCCGATCCGCGCGGCTGCCGACCGCCCGCCCTGGGTCTGGATCCGCCAGCCGGGCTCGTCCAGGTCGATCGCGGGCTCGGCCGCGAGCAGATCCATCTGCGATTCCCAGTACGCCGAAACCGTGCCGACGTCTCGCCAGTACCCGTCGAAGCGGTATTCGCGGGCTTCACCGGCCTCCACCAGCCTCGGCAGCAGGGTGTCGCCGAAATCGTCCAGCCCCTCCTCCTGGTCGACCTCCTTCGCGAGCTCTTCGAGCAGATCGAGGACCCGGTCAGGGGTGAAGACGAAGACTTCGTTCGTCACCAGGTCACTTGCCGGTTCGTCGGGCTTGTAGGCGTAATCGGTGATCGCGCCGTCGTCGCCGACCTGGACGACGCCGTACCGCCCCGCATCGGCCTTGGCCACCCGTGTGGTCACCATCGTTACGGAGGCACCGCTGTCCAGATGCCGTTCCACGACGTCGCGGTAGTCCAACTTGTACACCGCGTCGGCGCTGACGACCACGAGCGCCTCTGGACCGAACTCGCGGATCATCGGCGCGCTACGCCACAAGCCGTCGGCCGTGCCCTGATGCCAACCACCGCGTTCATCACCCTGATGCGGATGCAGGATCAGCAGGCCACCGGTGGTCCGGTCGAGATCCCAGGGCCGACCGTTAGCCAAATGGTCAGACAGCGCGCCCGGCTTGTACTGCTGCAGCACCCACACGTCGGCGATGCCGGCCCGCTGGCAGTTCGACAACGGAAAGTCGATCAACCGGTACACGCCACCATAGGAGACGGCGGGCTTGGCGCGGCAATCGGTCAGCAGTTCCAATCTGCCGCCGGCCCCACCGGCGAGCACGACGACCAGGATGCGGGTCAATGCCATAGCGGTCTCCAACCTGTCTCCCTGCGCGGGCCTGGGGCGAACGCGATGCTATTCGTCTGCTGGACTCAGCCGCCCGGCCCCGCGTCATCAACAGGCAGCCGGGGCGATCACCAGGCAGCCGGGGCGATCACCAGGCAGCCGGGGCGTAGTCCTTGAGGAAGCATCCGTACAGGTCGTGCCCGGCCTCGCCGGCCACGATCGGGTCGTACACCCGGGCTGCTCCGTCGACGAGGTCCAACGGCGCATGGAACCCCTCGTGGGCCAGTCGCAGTCTCGTCGGATGTGGTCGCTCGTCGGTGATCCAGCCGGTGTCCACCGCCGTCATCAGGATGCGGTCGGTACTCAACATCTCCTGCGCGCTGGTTCTCGTCAACATGTTCAGCGCGGCCTTGGCCATGTTGGTGTGCGGATGTCCGGGACCTTTGTACGCACGGGAGAACTGGCCCTCCATCGCCGAGACGTTGACGACGTACTTGCGTCGCGCGGTCGCCGCCGCCATGGCCGGGCGCAGCGCACTGATCAGGATGAATGGCGCCGTCGTGTTGCAGAGCTGGACTTCCAGCAACTCCAGCGGATCGACCTCGCCGACCCGCTGAGTCCAGCTGTTCACCGAATGCAGGTCCGGTACCAGCCCACCGGCGTCGATCGCGGTCTCGGCGGCGATCCGGGCGGGCGAGGCGGATCCGGCCGTCAGCGCGAGTGCGGTCAGCGCCTGTGCGGTCGGGTGCTCGGCGATCGCATCGACCAATGCCGCCGGGTGGGCGTCGCGGATGTGGTCGAAGGCGAGCAGGTCCGGTAGTGGTCCGGCTGGCAGCGGCGCGGATTCCGCGTCGACCAGGGGCGCATACGAGCCGGGCGAACGTCGTACGGTCTGTGCCGCGTTGTTGATCAGAATGTCCAGCGGTCCTAGCGCGGCAACGGATTCGGCCAGCGAGACGACCTGGGCAGGGTCGCGCAAATCGATACCCACGATCCGCAACCTGTCCAACCAGTCGGAGCTGTCCGGCATCCCGCTGAACCGCCGTACAGCGTCACGCGGGAAACGGGTGGTGATCGTCGTGTGCGCGCCGTCGCGAAGCAGCCGCAGGGCGATGTACATCCCGATCTTGGCCCGCCCGCCGGTCAGCAGAGCTCGACGCCCGACGAGGTCGGTACGGGCATCGCGACGAGACCGGTTGAGGTCGGCGCAGGGGGGGCAGAGTTGGTGATAGAAGGCATCGACGTCGGCGTACCGGTTCTTGCAGATGTAGCAGGCCCGTGCCCGCAGCAGCGTTCCGGCGCTGGAGCCGACGACATTGGAGGCCAGTGGGGTGCCCTGCGTCTCGTCATCGATTCGGCCCGGCGCTGCGGTTGCCGTCGCCGCCGTGACCGCAAGGTCGGCGGCCAGGACGACTGCGCGACGCTGAGACCGCCGGGTTTCCTTGACCGTCTTGAACAACTTCGCAGTCGCGCGACGCACGGCGACCGCGTCGGGATGCTCCGGGTCGGTACGGCTGAGCGCATCCACATCTGCAAGGACCCGCAGACAGGCCTCCAAATCTGCTGGATCCACGGCCGGGCGCGGGCCCAGCCCGCCGTCGTCGGTACTGCTCACCAGGGGAATCCAACCGCACGGTCCCCTGTGACGTCTGCCTCCCATCACGATGGCTGTGGTGGCACGATCTGCCGAGTGACCGTCGTCAAGATCAATGCCATCACCGTCTCCGATGACTCCGGAGACGAGCTCGCTCGGCGCTTCGCCGCCCGCGCCGGCGCTGTGGACGATCAAGACGGCTTCGAGGGCTTCGAACTTCTCAAACCGACCGACGACCGTACGACCTGGCTCGTCGTCACCCGCTGGCGCGACGAGGCAGCCTTCCAGGCGTGGGTGAGCTCGCCGTCGTTCGCTCATGGCCATCGCTCGGCCGCCGAGCGGGAGGGCAAGCCGGCGCCCGCTCACGTGGGAGTCAGCAGCGAGTTGTGGTCCTACGAGATCGCCGGCGGCTCGACTGGTGCCACCATCGACTAGTGCGAAGGCGTGAGGTTGACGTCTACGGTGACGGGTTGACCCAGGTCCCCGCTCAAGTAGTGCTGCACGTTCGGGGCAACCGCCGCGATGATCTCCCCCACCGGTGCGTTGGCCAGGGCGGGGAGTGAGATCACGTACCGCGCCATCAACAGGCCGGCCATCTGCGAAGCAACGAGCGCAGCGCGCAACCGCGCGCGGTCAGGGGCCAACGCGACGGCAATCCTTTGCAGGACATTTCGGTCAAGGAATTCACGTAGCATCGCCGCGCCCGCATCACTGGTCGTCGCAGTCCGGATGATGGCCAACATCGGCGCCCGAGAAGCAGCGTTCTCCCAGGCTGCGAACACCGAGCGGAGCAAGCGCTCGCCGGCCCCGTCGATGCCGCCAGCCAGCACCCGGCCAATCAGGTCCTCGGGATCGAACGGGAAATCCAGCGCCGCCGCGAACAGCTTGGACTTGGTGCCGAAGTAGTGATGCACAAGGGCGGGGTCGACATCGGCCGCGCCGGCGATCGCCCGAATCGTGGCCGCGTCATACCCACGAGTCGAGAACACGCTCCGGGCGGCGGCCAGGACCGCGGCGCGAGTGTCTGGCCCGCCGGGTCGAGGCCCGCGAGGTCGAGGACTCAACCGCTGCGCCGCCGAAGGGTCAGCGCACCGAGCGCGAGCGCGATCACCGTGGCGCCCAGGACGACGGTCAGATCCCGAACGAGGGTGCCGGTAACTTCAGCCTGCTCGCCGATCTCCTGAAGTGCCTCGACCGCGTACGACATCGGCAGCGCATTACTGATCGCCCCCAGCCAGCCGGCCATCTGATCGCGCGCGATCAGCAGGCCACAGGTCAGCAGTTGAGGCAGCACGATCAGCGGCATGAATTGCACCGCCTGGAACTCCGACCGGGCGAAGGCGCTGACGAATAGCCCCAGGGCCATGCCGAGTACGGCATTGCTCACGGCGACTCCGACGACCCAACCCCACGCGCCCCGGGTGTTCATGCCCAGCAAGAGGTAGGCCGTCGCCGTCGCGACCCCCGCCTGTAGGGCCGCGGCGAGCGCGAAAGCGATCCCGTACCCCAGCAACAGGTCCAGCTTGTGCAGTGGGGTGGTCAGCAGTCGCTCAAGCGTGCCCG
This sequence comes from Geodermatophilaceae bacterium, assembly GCA_013811975.1. Classification (GTDB taxonomy): domain Bacteria; phylum Actinomycetota; class Actinomycetes; order Mycobacteriales; family Geodermatophilaceae; genus JACCQS01. Next base: position 4,138 of record JACCUF010000315.1, read on the forward strand.
AGGTCCGCTCCCGCAGCATCGCGACACTGGTCACCAAGAACATGATGATCAGCGGGAACACGCCGAGCAGCGGCAAAGCGATTCGATCGAAGATCTCGTCCTCGTCGAACACGAAGCGCAACAGGACCATGAGCAGGCTAGGGACGAGAACCAACATCGCTACGGTGCGGTGATCGTGGGACAGCTGGGTGAGTACCCGTTTCGCGGTGGCCCAGGTGATCGTCGGCGACATCAGGCGACCTCCGCCCGCTGCCGGATCAAGGTCAGGAACATCTGATCCAGATCCTCAGTGCCTGCGGCACGGCGCAGGGCATCCGGGGTGTCATCCGCAACGAGGTTCCCCTCGCGCAGCAACAGGATCCGGTCACACCGTCCCGCCTCGTCCATCACATGGCTGGAGACCACGATCGTCGTTCCGGCGGCGGCCAGAGCCGCGAACATCTCCCACAACTCTTCGCGTAGCACCGGATCGAGCCCGACCGTGGGCTCGTCGAGGATCAGCAGTTCCGGTTCGCCGAGAAGCGCACAGGCCAGCGAGGCCCTGGCCCGTTGTCCACCGGACAGGGTCGACACGAGTTGCGCTGACTGTTCTTTGAGCCCCACATCGACGATGACCTGGTCCGCCGTCGTGTCGCCGGCACCGAGGACCGAGGAGAAGTAGCGGGCGTTCTCGCGCACCGTCAGGTCGGCGTAGACCGACGGCGATTGCGTCACGTAGCCAACGCGCTTGCGTAGCGCCACCGACCCGGCGGGTTCGCCCAGCACCCGGACCGAGCCGCCGGTCACGATCTGGACTCCGACCAGGCAGCGCATGAGTGTGGTCTTTCCGCCGCCACTCGGGCCGAGCAGTCCGGTGACCGAGCTCTGGCTCACCGTGGCGCTGAGTCCATGCAGGACTTCCTTGCCACCGCGGCTGACGACGAGATCGGCGACCTCGACGGCTGCTTCCATCACCCATCCTTTCAACACACGTTGAATTAGTGATTCAACACTAGATGAAATGCGCCGTCCCGCACAAGCCCCTACTCGATTGCCGGGTCAGCCAGACCAGCGATTCAGCAGAAGCCGGGGGTGGCCCGCCAGGCGACCTCTGCGGCGGGGACGTCGTCACGGACGACGCTGCCTTCGATCAGGCCGTACGGCCGATCCGCCGCGTGATAGACGCCGCCGGGGTTGTCCAGCCCGTACGGAGCGAGATCGGACAGGAAGTGATGCTTGTTGGGCATCGAGAGCCGGATCTCGGCGACCTGTGGGTGCGCCTCGAGCACGGAATGACCCATCGCGAACAGGGTCTGCTGCAAGGCGCTGCTGTAACCCACGGCGAATGTCTCCAACAGCGCTGAGCGGATGCCGGCGAACGCCGCGGCGTAGTCCGACACGGCAGATTCCTGCGCCGCGCTGCCAATAGTTGTTGCGGTGTACCGCCAGCGGGCGGTTACCGCGGTGGCGAGGATTCGGTCATCGGTTTCGGCCAGCGTGGTGAAACGATCGCGTGGAAACCCGGCGAAACCCGACTCGGTCGTCTTCAGCACCACCAGGCCGGTCAGACCGGAGACGACATGCGCGTCGGCACCGTCCACCGTCACCACGGTCGTCCGGACCTCATTCCCGGCCCGTACGAAGGCATGGTCGTGCGGCGAGCCACCTACCGCGATCCGATCCCAGCCGTACTCCTGGATCTCCACCCGCGCACCGGTGAGCCAGTCGTAGGCGCCACCGAAATGCCGGGCCAGGCGCAGCGCGAACTCCTCGATCTCGCCGATGCCGTCACGGGCGAATGCGTAGACGGTGTTCTTTTGGGTGTCGGTCGCCAGCACGTGCGCGTTGTCGCCGTCGAGGTGCACCGCGGTGAAGTCACCTCGCAGCGCGCAGGACACGTTCAGATCCCGCAGCACGTGGCGGGGCGTCGAGCGGTCGACAGTGACAACCCGGACTTCGGCCTTGCCGTACTGATTGGACCCGAGAGTGATAGCCATCGGTGGTCAACTCCCCCGGTAGGTCGAGTAGGCGTACGGCGAGACCAACAGGGGGACGTGGTGGTGGGCCGCGCCGTCGGTGACGGTGAAGGTCACCGTGACTTCGGGGTAGAACGTCGGCGTGCCAGTGAGCGCGAAGTACTCAGCGGTGGCGAAGACCAGTTGGTAGTTGCCGGCGAGCAGCGGAGCCTCGGCCAACCGGGCGCGTCCGTCCAGGTCGGTGATCGCAGCGACTGTATCGCCGGTGGGATCGGTCAGTAATACGTTGACCCCGAAAGCAGGGAGTCCCCTAGCGGTGTCCAGAACGTGGGTTGTGACGCTCATCGCTGAATCAGCCTCTCTACCCGTAACCGGGTGATCTCGGCGAGTTGCCGGGTTACCTCGCCGCGCTCGGTCACCTCGTCGTTACTCAGCCGTCTTTCTAGCTCTGCGAGCATCTCGGCAGGACTTCGACCCGCCGCGCGGATCAGGTACACGTGGTCGAAGCGCGCTTCGTACTCATGGTTGCCGTCGACCAAAGCCCTTCGGATCTCGTCGTCGGCCTCGTCCATCGAAGCCTGCTCGGCTCGGGAAGAACGCGCTTCGACGGAGTCGCCGTCCGGGCGTTCCCCGATCCGCGGATGGGCGGCCAGGGCCTGCCCGACATCGGCCCAGCGCAATCCCATGGTGACCGCCTCAGCGGTGTCCGCGAGATCTGTTGCGTTGGCGTATGGACGTTTCGCGGCCATCTCGCGAACGAATCGCTCGGATGCATTGCAGGCGCGCAGGTGTTCCCGCAGATCGTCCGCGGGCAGTTCGTTGAGCCAGCCCAGTGATTTCTCGCCCACGGTGAGAGGATGCCAGCCTTGCCGAGCCGTGCCGACCGAGCACTGGACCCCAGGGAGAGTGGTGGAGCGTGGAAGCGACCACTCGGCTGCCCGCCCAGATCCTTGCAGCGGTCGAGGCTGCCCTACTGCCCGTCGACCAGCGACGCCTCAAGGAGTATCCGGGGGAGGCGACCGGGCGAGCGCCGATCCACACCGTCTACGTCCCGGCCGACCAAGCCGTTTCCGGCCTGGCTGCGGCATGGGGTGCTACCGCGATGGCAGCGCTGGCAGCGCATGCCGCTGACCCGGCCACGATGGCCGAGGTGATCGGAATGGACTCGAATCTCGTCGCCGAGGTCTGGCCGCTGGTGCTGGCGAAACTGGAACGTGAGCCGATCGAAGACCTCCGGGTGGATGCCGAGGACGGTTATCGAGGCGGCCCGGAATCCGAGGACGACGACGTCCTTGCCGCCGCCGCCTCCGTCGCCTCCGACGTACGGGCTGGCGGTGCTCCGCCGTTTCTTGGACTGCGGGCCAAGTGCCTGGAAGGGCCAGTACGAGCCCGCGGTCTGCGGTCACTGGAGCTGTTCCTGGGTGCGCTCGTCGACGGGGCGGGTGGGCCGGCGGGTCTGGATGAAACCGCACTGCGGATCACGTTGCCCAAGATCACCGATGTGGCTCAGGTTGAGGTGATGATGACGGTGCTCGAAGCGCTGGAGTCGGCCTACGATTTACCCGCCGGGCGGCTCGGCCTCGAGTTACAGGTCGAGACTCCCCAAGCCGTGCTCGGCTCGGACGGTCGGGCCACCCTGGCCCCGATGGTGCACGCGGCGGGGGCGCGGTGCCGCGGATTGCACTACGGCACATATGACTACAGCGCATCGTTGGGGATCGCAGCGGCACACCAGTCGTCCGACCATCCCGCCGCCGACCACGCCAAGGCCACGATGCAGCTCGCCGTCGCCGGCACCCGCGCGAACGCGGTGGACGGATCGACGAACATCCTGCCGGTGGGCTCGGGTGATCAGGTCCACGCGGCCTGGCGATTGCACGCGAGGTTGGTCCGTCGAGCATTGGAACGCGGCTTCTATCAGGGTTGGGACCTGCACCCGGCGCAGCTGGTGACCCGGTACGTGGCGACGTACGCCTTCTTCCGCCGGGCCATGCCGGCGGCCGCCACCCGGCTGCGCGCCTACGTCGGGCAGGCCGACAGTGGTGTGCTCGACGAGCCCGCGACCGCCAAGGCGCTGGCCTCAGTCCTCATCCGCGGGCTGGACTGTGGAGCCCTCGGCGACGCCGAGATCAGCGCGGCAACAGACCTGGATCGCGCCGCCCTGGACGCCCTCGCCGGCCGGCACCCCTGATCCTCGCTCGCCCGTGACGGGGGAGCCCGAACAAATCAGCGGCGCCAGAAGTCGAAGCGGTCCCTACCTGGACGGAAACCTGCGGCCTCGGCAACGTCCATGGCCACCTCGAAGCCATCCCCAACTCGGTTGGGCGTATGGGCATCACTGCCGAAGGACACCGCAGCGCCACCCTCGTCGTACCACCAGCGAAGAGCCGTCGCGGAGACCAGCGGACTGGCGGTGTTGATCTCCAACACGCGTCCGGAGCTCGCCAACGCCCGGAACACCGAGCGGTGCTCCTCCTCGACCTTCGCATCCTCGTACGTACCTGCCCCACGCGGCCAATAGCGACGTGGGTAGTCGAAATGTGCCAATACTTCGAAGACGTCGCTGCTCTCGACCATCCGCAGCAGCTCGGCGCAGTAGTCCCGTACGACGTCGTAGGCCGATTCGGCGGACAGGAACCAGCCGACGCCGACCAGCAGTCCGTCACGGGGCAGCGAGTGCAGCGAGCCCAGGACCCGATCGAAGGTTGCCTGACGGAGCAGGTCGGCAACGCTTCCGGAGAACAGGTGCGGCTCGCCAGCCTCGATGCCGGACAGGATTCGGAGGTCTCGAAACCGCTCCTGGCACTCCTGGATGGAGGCGCTGTAGCCCTCGACGTCCAGCGGCTGGATCCCACCCTTGGCGCGTGCCTCGGGGACGTCGTTCATCGGAAGGTCGCGCTCACCCCAAGCGGTGAAGTCGACGTGTTCGGTGAAAGCGACAGCGGGAAGTCCCGCGGAGACGGCCTGCTCGCACGCCCGGATCATCGACGACCGAGAGCGGGTGTCCCACGAGAACTGGGTGTGGATGTGGTTGTCGGGCGGCAGCATCAAGCTCGATTGTCCACCTCACCCGAGTGAAGGCGTCCTTCTATCGAACCTATTGGCACAAGGACGCCTTCACTCGGATGGATCGGGACGTGCCCCGGCCGGCGTCGGTGCGAGTGCCTAGTGTCGGGCCCATGCCTTCCAGCACCGATCTCGACAGCCAGCCCGGCACCAGCCCCGGCTCGGCCGACGAAGCCCTGACCGTCCTTCGCAAACTCACCGGCAATCCCGGTGCGGATTTCCGCGAGGGCCAGGATGTCGCGATCGCAGCCCTGGTCGAGGGCCAACAGCGCGCACTGGTTGTGCAGCGGACGGGGTGGGGCAAGTCCGCCGTCTACTTCGTCGCCACCGCACTGCTTCGCGCCCGAGGCGATGGCCCCACGCTGCTGGTCTCCCCACTGTTGGCCCTGATGC
>JACCUF010000317.1 GCA_013811975.1 Geodermatophilaceae bacterium
GTCACCCAGACATTGGAAATCAGCCGCACCGGCGATTGAGCGTAATGCAGGCGAGTTGGGTCCGGCTACTTCAGCAGGAGGGTGGCCAGACGCTTGCTGCCGACGATCAGCCCGAACACCCCCATGACGACTAGGTAGAGGACGTGGCCAAGGATCGAAACGTCCACCGCGCCGGTCACGAGCGAACGCACGAGCTCGATCCCGTGGTAGAGCGGGGTGCACTGCACCACGACCTGCAGTGCGCCCGGATACACCGATAACGGGAAGAACGTGGTCGAGAACAAGAACATCGGCAGGACGGCCAACTGGACGAACTCGAAGTTCTGCCAGCTCTTCATGAACGACGTGGCGGCCAGACCGACCGCGGCAAAGGCGAAGCCGATCAGGATGCAGGCGGGCACGGCAAGGATCGCCCACCAGGACTCGACCAATCCGAGGGCAAGCATCACGATCAGGAACGTCGTGGAATACAGCGCGCCACGCATCAGCGCCCAGGTCGTCTCCCCCGCTGCCACGTCCGAGGCCGACAGCGGCGTGGCGAGCACCGCGTCGTACAGCTTCGCGTACTTCAGCTTGAAGAAGATGTTGAACGTCGAGTCGTAGACCGCACCGTTCATCGCCGAGGACGCCATCAGCGCCGGTGCGACGAAGACGGTGTAGTCCAGCGCCACGCCGGAATCGGTGACCACCGTCCCGACGAGGGCGCCGATGCCGATCCCGATCGAGAGCAGGTAGAACAGCGGCTCGAAGAACCCGGACAGGATCAACAGCCAGCCCCGCCGGTAGACGAGCACGTTGCGCTCGACCAGCAGACTGGCTCGCCGTGCTGAGGGCAGCGGCATCGGCAGGACTCTGGCCAGCAACGTCGAGGACGACCCGGCCCGGGCGGGGCCGGGCGGCAGAGGTGGCTGGCGGGACGGCTCGGTGGGTTGAGTTTGTTGATTGCTAGGGCCGGACACGATCAGACCACCAACTTTTTCGCAAACTGACGACGGGCGAGCCACCCGCCGAGCAGAACAAGAGCGGCGAGGTACCCGACGTTGACCATGGCCACCAGCGGGTCGAGGTCACCGAGGGATAGACCGCGAGTCAGTGAGACCCCGTGCCAGAGCGGCGTCGCGTACGCAACCGGTTGCAGAAGACCCGGGAGCTGGTCCACCGGGAAGAATGTCCCGGAGAACAAGAACATCGGCACGATGCCGAACCGCAACAGGGCGGCGAATCCAGCGTCGTTCTTGACCCAGGCTGCGTATGCGGCCACCGGTGCGGCGAAAGCCAGGCCGGTCAACACGGCTGCCGGCAACGCAAGCAGACCCAGCGGCAACTCGAGTGCGCCGAACACAGCCATCACCGCAAGGAAGACCGCGAGCGTCGTCACCAGACGGAACACGATGAACAGCAGGTGTCCGCTGACCAGGTCCCGCGCCTTGACCGGCGTGGCCAGGATTCCCTCGAACGTCTTGTGCCACTTGAACGCACCCATGATGGGGTAGGTGGACTCGAACGTTGCGGTCTGCATCGCCGTGGCCGCGAGTAGGCCGGGAGCCAGAAAGACGAGGTAGTCCACGCCCTGGCCGAGCCGACCGCCCTGGTCGACCAGGGTGCCGAGCGAGATGCCCATTGCGGCCAGGAAGAGCACCGGCTCCAGGATCGAGGAGACCACCGAGCCCTTCCAATTGTTCTTGTAGTTGAGCAACTTTCCCTCGAAGACCACCTGTGGCCCGCTCGGCAGCGGTCGTTGGTCCGACCATGGGGTGTCCGCGCCGGCCGGCGTGCGCTTCGTACTGGCGCCCATCATTCGACCAGCGACCGGCCGGTCAGCCGTAGGAAGACGTCCTCCAACGAACTGCGTCGAACCAGCACCGAGGAGGGTCGTAGGCCGCGCTCGACCACCGCGGTGGCCGCCGCATCACCGTCGTCGGTGTACAGCAGCAACCGGTCCGGCAGTACCTCGATGCGGTCGGCCAGATCTGCGAGACCCGCAGCGTGCGCCTCGTTCTCCCCGGTCGGGAAACGCAACTCGAGCACCTCACGGGTGGAGTAGGTCCCGATCAGCTCGGCCGGTGACCCCTCCGCTGCGATGCGACCCTTGTCCATGACGACCAGCCGGTCACACAGTTGCTCGGCCTCGTCCATGTAGTGCGTTGTCAACACCAACGTGACCCCGCGTTGCTTGAGTCGGAAGAGCCTGTCCCACAGGGCATGTCGAGCCTGCGGATCGAGACCTGTGGTCGGCTCGTCGAGCAGCAGCAGCTCCGGTTCGTTGATCAACGACCGAGCGATCGTCAGCCGCCGTTTCATGCCACCGGACAACGGCTCGACCAGGTCGTCGGCCCGATCGGTCAGCTGCACGAAGTCGAGCAGTTCGTCGGCCCGCGCCCGGATCTGCGCGCGTGGAATCCCGAAGTACCGGCCGTAGATGAGCAAGTTCTCCCGGACGGTGAGCTCCTGGTCGAGGTTGTCGGCCTGCGGTACGACACCGAGCCGGGCCCGGATCGCCGGGCCCTCGGTGACCGGATCGCGGCCGAGGATTCGCAGCCGACCTTCGGTGGCCGGGGAAACCGCCCCGATCATCCGCATCGTCGAGGATTTGCCGGCACCGTTAGGGCCGAGGAAGCCGAAGGACTCGCCTCGCCGTACGGAGATGTCCACCCCATCCACGGCGGTGAAGTCGCCGTAAGTCTTGCGCAGCCCGCGGGCCCAGACGAGCTCGTCGACCCCCGGACCGTCAGCGACCTTCGCCAACCCATCCTGGGTCAGGGAGGTTGGCTCGGGCATGTTGTCGACGCTAGACGAGGGTCGGGACATGCCGCCAAGCATTTTGATCGGCAATGGTTTGACAGTGTGGACCGATGCGCATTGCGACATGGAACGTGAACTCGATCGGTGCCCGGCTACCTCGGCTGCTGCCTTGGCTCGAGGACACCGCCCCGGACGTCGTGGCTCTGCAGGAGACGAAGTGCGCAGCGGGCGCATTC
>JACCUF010000354.1 GCA_013811975.1 Geodermatophilaceae bacterium
GACCCCCTTGGCGAGCTCGAGGGCGGCCTGGTGGCGCTCTCCCAGACCGTCGGGTCCCGGGCCAAGGGCGGTGGGGTTGTGATCCGAGAGGTAGGCCAGGGTGGCGGTGCCGTCAGACACCCGCAAGCCGAGGGTCGTGCTGTCGAGGTGGGGGATGGCCAGCACGGTGAAGCCCTCGATGTCGCGCCCGCCTTCGGCGAGGCGGCCGAAGGACCATCGCCCCCGGAGCTCGTCGGGCCGCAGCGGAAAGTGCGGCGGCCCTAGGTGGCTGGTGTCGAACGGGGTCCGCTCGACCGGGGGATCGGCTGGTTGGGGGTCATGTGTGCTCCTGGGTGGCTGTCGGCGGTGGCGTTGTTGCCGGGGGTGGCGGCACGTGCGGGCGGCGGTGGCTGTTGTGGGGGCGGCGGGGCTGCCATCGGTGGGTTCTGGCCGGCCCGTTCACCCGGTGACCGCCCATCCCGTTGCGGTGGAGCGCAGCCCCAGGACAGCGAGGCGGGCGAGGTTGGCGGCGGCGGCGAGGAGGTTGAAGTCGGCGTCGATCTTTGGTCGGCCGCGGACCCGAGCGCATCGCCCGCCGTGGCGGCGGCGCATGAGGTGGGCGAGTTTGCGTTCGACCTTGGGTCGGTTGGCTCGGTAGTCGGCCTGCCAGTCGGGGTTGGCCTGGCGTTCGCGGGCGTGGGCCAGGGCGGCTTCGAACACGCCGACGCGGATGGTGCGACCGCCGGCGGCGTCGGTGCACTGGCCGCGCTGTGGGCAGCGGGTGCAGTGCTCGGCGAAGTAGGCGATGCCGTCACCGTGCACGCCCCGCCGGATCGACACGGTCACCCCGGCCGGGCAGGTGACGGTGTCGCTGTCCAGGTCGACACCGAACTGGTCTTTGGCGAACCGCCCAGCGGGCGCGGACGGTGCCTGGGTCCGGCAGCCCGAGGTGATGTCCTCGTCATCGAGACGCTGTTGGAACTCGCCGGTCCCATAGGCAGAGTCGCCGTAGACCGTCGCGTCGCCGTCGCGGTCGTCGTTGTCGAGGAGATCGTCGATGAGGTCCCCGGCGACGGACGCGTCGCCGGCGTTGCCGGGCGTGACGACGGTGTCGGTGATGATCTCGCTGTCGGGGTCGACGGCGACGTGGCCCTTGTAGCCGTCGAACCCGCGGGCCGAGGTCTTGTGGCCGTGGCGGGCGTCGGGATCGACCGTGGAGATGACCCGGTCCCGGGCGACCTTGCGGGCGATGCCGAACCGGCCGTTCTCGTCTTCCTCGAGGTCTTGGCCCAACACGGTGGCCAGCAACTCGGCGACCTGGGCGACCGCCTCGGTGAGGTCGCGCCCGTCGAGCTCGTCGAGGCACGCGAACCCATCGCCGGCGAGCTCGGCGACGAGCTGTTCACGGGCCGCCGCGTCGTCCCAATCGCAGACCGGCTTGCCCCCCGAGGCGTAGTCGTCATCACGGGACAGCACGGCGCGAAGCTCTGCTTCGAGCATCGCGTCGGCGGCCGCGAGAAGCTGGCGGATCGCCGAGCGGATCATCGTGACGGTGTCCTGGGTCGCGACCGCGTCATACAACGGCGTCGAGTCCAGCACCCGCTTCGCGGACACCACGCCCGCCTCCCGAGCGGCGTCAAGGGTGACCTCGAAGATGCGCTTGGGGCGGGCCGAGCGATCGAGCCGGGACCGCATGTCGACCAGCACCGTGTGCACGAAACCCGGGTAGTCGAAGTCAAGGCCGCCGCACGCGTACTTCCAGCGGGCATCGAACTCGAAGGCCTGGACCGCTTCGCGGTCCGACAGGCCGAACAGGCGCTGCAGGACCATCACCGTGGCCACGATCCGGGGCGGCACCGACCGCCGGCCCGTCGAGGTGAACAGATCAGTGAACAGCTCATCGGGGAACAGCACATGGCACTCCCGGTGCAGCAACGCCCAGATCGAGTCGTCCTTCACCCGGCCACCCACGAAGCCCGTCGTGCCCTTCATCAGATCAGCCTGACGCGGCGCCAACCCCAACGTCACGATTGCACCCCGGAGAACCACATGCCTGCAATTCTTCCCCATCCCGGCGCCAATCGCGAGCACTCACGCCCGCGAAAGACACCAGCCACCTAGTGGTGCCGCGCGCGAGTTCGTCCGTGCATCTGCTGGTGTGGTGAAGCGGTTGAGGTAGAGGTTGCCGGCGCAGTCGAGTGCTTCTTGTTCGGCGGCGCCGGTGGGTAAGACGCTGGGCGACTGCCTGAGATCCACCAGCCCCATGGAGCATACGGCGAGCTCGATCGGGTATGCACAGCGCGGACCGATCAACGAGATGCGAGGACTGATGCTGGTATGGAGCTGACGATTCCCACCACGAGGAGAACGCTGGGTAGCCCCGATAGTCGGCGCCGAATGGGTGCTGGCGGGGTGCTGTTGGCGGGTGCCGGTGCCTGCGCCCTGACCACCCAGATCGGTTGGCCGCTGTATCAGACCCTGGTGGTGGTCGGGGCGGCCATCGTGGGAGCGTGGCTGGTCGACGGCAGCAGTGAGCGCTTCATAGGCCCCGGATTCATGGCGTTGGCAATCGGCGGTGGGATCACCCTCTACCGGAGCCTGGAGCTCGATGTCGGCGCCGGCGAGCACACGATCGTGTACCCGCTGGTCGGCGTTGCCCTGTTGGTGTCGACGTTCTTCCACCCGCTCGCGGCTCGAGGCGCCGGGACATTCCTCCTCATCGTGGGTTCCATCGCCCAGTTCTCGACATCCTGGAACCCAGGTTGGTCCCTCGTGGCCCTTCTCGCGGCCTGGGGTGTGCTGCAGCTCATCCAGGCCGGGCGTAGCACGGGTGACGCAGAGTCGTCGTCGGCCGGTCACGACAGCGTCGAACGAAGCGATCAGCCCGTGCCCGGATCCGATCGTCGTACACCGGTGTGCACCAGTCGCTAGTGGTCCCGCGCGGAAGTTCGTCGGTGTATTCGCGGCGCCGCCAAGGCGCGAAGTCTGGGCGCCAGAGCGGCGATCCGACCGAACGCATACACGGCTGAAC
>JACCUF010000398.1 GCA_013811975.1 Geodermatophilaceae bacterium
GGTGCCAGGTCATTCGTGGCATCATGCCCTGTGCCCGTACTCACGCCCAGCACGGTCGATCAGGTGCTCGCTCATCTCGACGAGCGCCCTGACGCGCTACTCCTGTCCGGCGGGACAGACGTCATGGTCGAGATCAACATGGCGCACCGAAAGGCGCCGGCCGAGATCGTCGCCCTGCGCAGAGTCCAGGAGCTACAGGTCTGGCGGCACAACCCGTCCGCAGACGGAATCGGCGGCACCGTCACGATCGGCTCGGGTGTTCCGTACGCGGAGATGGAGCACGGCCGTCTCGCTGAGCTCCTCCCTGCCCTTGCCGAAGCCGCTCGTACGGTCGGCTCGCCGCAGATCCGCGCCGCCGGGACGCTCGGCGGCAACCTCGGCACGTGTTCGCCGGCCGGTGACGGGCTGCCGGTGCTCTACGCCCTGGACGCGATCGTGCACCTTCGCTCGATCGGGGGGGAACGTGACGTGCCGGTCGAGGACTTCATGGTCGGGGTGAAGAAGAACGTGCTCGAACCGGGCGAGCTGATCACCGGAGTCACGATGCCCGTGCGGCGTGGCTGGCAGGGGTATTCCAAGGTCGGAGTACGCAACGCGATGGTCATCGCCACCGCATCGGCATGTCTGGCCATGGACCGCGACCTTGGTGCGGTGGGCGTGGCTCTGGGTGCCGTCGGGACCACGATTCTTCGATGCCGCGACGCCGAGAGCTGGCTGGCCGGCGAACTCGATCTGACGGCCGACGCGCTGGAGATCAGTGACGCCTTGGCGCGCGAGTTCGGGCAGCGAGCCGCTGCCGATGCCCGGCCGATCGACGACCACCGCTCGACAGCGGCCTACCGCAGCCACGCCGTGGCGGTTCTGTCGAGCCGATTGCTGAGGAGGGCCGCATGAACTCATCGGGTGTCCCCGAACCGGAGATCTATCGGCTGACTGTGAACGGCGAGGTGCACGACGTACAGGACGCCTGGCTAGGCGAGAGCCTGCTCTACGTCCTGCGTGAGCGGCTCGGACTGCCCGGTTCCAAGGGCGCCTGCGAACAGGGGGAGTGCGGCAGTTGCACCGTCCTGCTCGACGGGGCGGCCGTCTGCGCGTGCTTGGTGATGGCGGCCTCGGCCACCGACGCTGACATTGTCACTGTGGAGGGCCTGGCTCCCGACGCCGCGCTGACCGACGTGCAGGCCGCCTTCCTCGACGAGGGGGCGGTGCAATGCGGGTTCTGTACGCCGGGACTGATCGTCGCCGTACACCACCTGTTGGAGCACAACCCAGAACCGACCGCGTTGGAGACCCGAGAAGCTCTGTCGGGCAACATCTGTCGTTGCACAGGGTACGGTCGCATCTTCGCTGCCGTGGACGCCGTCGTGGCCAGCAGAGCCGAGCAGATCCCACGATGACCGAGACCTCGGCTCCGTCGACGACTTCGACGGCCATCTCGACCGGCGCCGCGCTGCGGCCTGGGGTCTTGGGGACCAACGCCGCCCGACCAGACGGCGTACCCAAGGTTCAGGGCCGGTTCGCCTTCGCTAATGACCTGTGGGCCGAGAACATGCTGTGGGGTGCGACGTTGCGCTCACCGCACCCGTACGCGCGGATCCGATCGATCGACGTGACCGGGGCGTGGAAGATCAGCGGGGTCGAGGCGATCCTGACTGCCGAGGATGTCCCCGGCCAGCCGACGTACGGCTTGATCATCCAGGACCAACACGTCTTCGCAACGGGATACGTCCGCTATCGCGGGGAGCCGGTGGCCGCCGTTGCCGCCGATCATCCCGAAACCTGCCGCCGGGCACTCGAAGCCATCGTCGTCGACTACGAGGTGTTGGAACCGCTCACTGATCCCGAGGAAGCGATCGCAGGGACGCGAGAGCCGATTCACCCGGACGGCAACCTGATCCGGCAACAGCGGATCCTTGCTGGGGACCCGGAGGCGACCGGGCCGATCGTGGTCGAAGGCACCTACGAGATGGGCATGCAGGACCAGGCTTTCCTCGGGCCGGAAGCGGCCCTTGCTGTGCCCGACGACGACGGCGCTGGGCTCGAGCTGTACATCGCCACCCAATGGCTGCACGAGGACCGCAAGCAGGTCGCCGCTTGTCTCGGCTTGCCGGAGAAGCGGGTCCGGCTGGTCCTGGGCGGGGTCGGCGGCGCGTTCGGAGCCCGGGAGGACATCAGTTTGCAGGTCCACTGCAGCCTGTTGGCCCTTCGTACCGGACGCCCGATCAAGATGCAGTACGGACGCGAGGAGAGCTTCTACGGCCACGTGCATCGGCATCCGGCGAAGATCTGGATGCGGCATCACGCCCGCGCCGACGGCGAGATCATCAAGATCGAGGCCCGGATGGTCTTCGACGGCGGGGCCTACACGTCGACGTCTCCGGCCGTTCTCATCAATGGAATCACCCACGCCCAAGGCCCGTACCGCTGCCCGAACGCGGTCGTCGACGGATATGCCACTCGCACGAACAACCCGCCGTGCGGTGCGATGCGCGGGTTCGGGGTCGTGCAAGCCTGCTTCGCCCACGAGGGTCAGATGGACAAGCTGGCCGTGGCTGCGGGTCTGTCACCGGTCGAGGTACGCCTGCGAAATGCGATGCGGACCGGCGACCTCCTGATCACCGGCCAGCCGGTGGACAGCGTGGCTCCGGTCGAGCGCTGCATCCGGGAGACCGATGCCCTGCCGATGCCGCCGGAGCTGCCCACGGATGTCGACGTCCTCTCGCTACCGGGCGGTGCCGGGCGTACGGCCGACCGAGGGCATGTCGTACGTGGGGTCGGGTACGGCGTGGCCATCAAGAACCTGATGTACTCCGAAGGATTCGACGACTACTCCACTGCGCGCTGTCAGCTCAGCGACGGTCTGGTGACCCTGAAGTTCGCTGCCTCCGAGGTGGGTCAGGGTTTCGTGATGCTGGCCCAACAGATCGCCCGGACGATCCTCGGAGTGGACGAGGTCATGCTGGACGTCATCGACACCCAGATCGGATCGTCGGGCAGCACGTCGGCCAGCCGGCAGACCTGGATGTCCGGAGGGGCGGTCGATGCGGCCTGCCGGAAGGTTCGCGAACTGCTCTTCGAGGCGGTCGCAGAGCGG